>NZ_JASATI010000004.1:0-191412 GCF_038440225.1 Hydrogenophaga sp. OTU3427
CCGCCCCCCCCCCCCCCCCCCCCCCCGGCGGGGGGGGTCAATGGTGGTGGCCGTGGGCGCCGTGGGCGTGGCCGTGGGCGATTTCTTCCGGGATGGCGGCACGCACCGAGATCACCTTGAGCGCGAACTTGAGCGTCTGCCCGGCGTAGGCGTGGTTGCCGTCCAGGTGCACGGTGTCACCCTTGATCTTCTTGACGATGAACCACTGCTCCTGGCCCTGGTCGTTGTAGCCCTTGATCTCGCCGCCCACCTTGACGCCGGGCGGGAAATCCTTTTTCGGCATGGTGGTCACCAGGCTCTCGTCGTGCGGGCCGAAGGCGTCTTCGGGCGCCAGCGTCAGCGTGGTCTGGAAACCGGCCTCCTTGCCTTCGAGTTCGGCCTCCACGCGGGGCAGGGTGTTGCCGTAGCCGCCGTGCAGGTAGGCGCGCGGCTCCTTGCCGTCTTCGAGCAGCTTGCCCTGGGCGTCGGTGACCTTGAAGGTCATGGTGACCACGGTGTTCTTGGTGATGTGCATGGGGTGCTTTCAGCGCGGGGGGCGCACGGCGGATTTGGGCCGGAAGGCCTTGCAGACGCTGTCGTCGGTTTCGAGGTAGGGCCCGCCGATGAGGTCGATGCAGTAGGGAACGGCGGCAAAGATGCCGTTGACCTTTTGCGTGCCATCGGGGTTTTTCAGGCCTTCGAGGGTTTCGGCGATGGCCTTGGGCTGGCCGGGCAGGTTGATGATCAGGCTCTGGCTGCGGATCACGGCCACTTGGCGCGACAGGATGGCGGTGGGCACAAAGGCCAGGCTGATCTGGCGCATCTGTTCGCCAAAGCCGGGCATCTCCTTGTGGGCCACGGCCAGCGTGGCCTCGGGTGTCACGTCGCGCAGCGCGGGACCCGTGCCGCCGGTGGTCAGCACCAGCGAACAACCGGCGTCCACCAGCTCGATCAGCGTGTCGCTGATGCGCGCCTGTTCGTCGGGGATCAGGCGCGGCTCGAAGTTGATCGGGTTTTTCAGTGCCCGCGTGAGCCAGTCCTGCAAGGCTGGCAAGCCTTTGTCTTCGTAGACGCCGCTGCTGGCGCGGTCGCTGATGGAGACGATGCCGATGCGCACGGCGTCCAAACGGTTGTCACTCATGTTCGGTGTCGGTGTCTTCGGTGTCGTCTTCCTCATCACCGCCGCGCAGCGCGGCGCGCACCAGCTGGAAGATTTCACGGTAGGCCTTGCCGTGGCGCTGGGCCTCGCCCGGGCGCTCCTTGACGCCCTGGGCGTCCTTGCGGGCCTGGCGGATGAGGGTGCGCAGGCGCTGCACATCGGTGTCGGGGAAGGAGCCCAGCCACCCGGTCAGGGCGTCCTCGTCGGCGATCAGGCGGTCGCGCCACTGCTCGGCCTGGTGCAGCACCACCGACTCCTGGGCCGAGCCCTTGTGCTGTTCGTCCAGCGCGGCCTGCGCGGCATCGACCGTGTCTTCATCGAGCTGGCGCATCAGCTTGCCGATGAACTGCATGTGCCGGCGCCGGCCCTCGAAGTTGGTGATGCGCCTGGCCTCGGCCAGGGCGTCGGTCAGTTTTTCCGAGAGTCCAAGCCGCGCCAGCAGGTCGGCGCGCAGTGTCACCAGGGCTTCGCCCAGCGCCTGCCGCCGGTCGCTTTCTTTCTTGAGATCGGTGCGGCTCAGTTCGACCGAACCCTTGAGTTCGCGCTTGAGCTCCAGGTCGAGCTCGCTGCCTTCGGCCACGAAGTGGCCTCGGACGTAATAACCTTTGGTGGGTTTTCGGGACATGGTCTTTGGGGAATCCTCGCGGCCCGGCGGACAGCGGCAAGTATCATAGCCGCGCCATGAAGAAAACCCCCACCCGCGCTGTTTCAAGCGCCGCCACCCCTTCCCAGTCCCTCGATCCCCAGCAGCCCGGCCCCGGCTTCCAGTACGCCCGGGCGCAGTTCGAAGCCCTGGCCGACGTGGCGCTGAGCCACGCCCGGCAACTGGGCGCGGCAGACGCCGGCGTGGAGGTGTCCGAAGGCGCGGGCCTGAGCGTGTCGGTGCGCAAGGGCGAACTGGAGAACGTCGAGCGCAACCGCGACAAGTCGCTGGGCATCACGGTCTACCTGGGCCAGCGGCGCGGCAACGCGTCCACTTCCGATTTTTCGCCCGACGCGGTGCGCCAGACGGTGCAGGCAGCCTACGACATCGCCCGCTTCACCGCCGAAGACCCAGTGGCCGGCCTGCCCGACCCCGAGGACGTGGCCGACGAGTTTCCCGACCTCGATCTGTTCCACCCCTGGGCCATCTCCTCGGCCGAGGCGCTGCAGATCGCGCTGGCCTGCGAGGCCGCGGCCTTTGCCACCAGCAAGAAGATCAGCAACAGCGAAGGCGCGGGCGTGTCGGCGCAGCAGTCGCATTTCTACGCCGAACACATGCGCGGCGGCCAGCGCCGCATGACCGGCATCTTCAGCGGCGGCTACGCCAGTTCGCGCCACAGCCTGTCGGTGGCGCCCATCGCCGGCAAGGGCAAACACATGCAGCGCGACGCCTGGTACAGCTCCATGCGCGCGCCGCAGGACCTGGCCAGCCCCGAAGCCGTGGGCCGCTACGCCGCCGAGCGCGCGCTGGCGCGCCTGCACGGGCGCAAGATCGCCACCACCGAATGCCCGGTGCTGTTCGAGGCGCCGCTGGCCGCTGGCCTGCTGGGGGCCTATGTGCAGGCCACCAGCGGCGGTGCCCTGTACCGCAAGACCACCTTCCTGAACGAGAGCCTGGGCAAGCGGGTGCTGGCCCCGCACATCGACATCACCGAAGACCCCTTCCAGATGCGCGGCAAGGGCAGCGCGCCCTTCGACGACGAAGGCGTGCGCACGGCCAAACGCAAGGTGCTCAGCGCCGGCAAGGTGCTGGGCTATTTCCTGAGCACCTACTCGGCCCGCAAGCTTGGCATGCGCACCACCGGCAACGCGGGTGGCTCGCACAACCTGGTCATGAGCAGCCGCCTGACCCAGCCGGGTGACAACCTGGACGAGATGTTGCGCAAGCTGGGCACCGGCCTGTTCGTCACCGAACTCATGGGCCAGGGCGTGAACTACGTCACCGGCGACTACTCGCGTGGCGCGGCCGGTTACTGGGTGGAAAACGGCGTCATCGCCTTTCCCGTCGAAGAGATCACCATCGCCGGCAACATGCGCGACATGTTCAAGCAGATCGAGGCCATCGGCGCCGACACCTACGCCTACGGCGCCAAGACGGTCGGCTCCATCCTCATCGGCAAGATGAAGGTCGCGGGGAACTGAAGGAACACCCCGCGCCGCTTCGCGTCACCCCCCAGGGGGCGATGCCAGCCGACCGGCGGAGCCGGATCGGCGGCATCCCCGGAAAAGGCATGTCGCTCGGCTGAGGTGGTTTCTTCAAACCCAGCCCAGGGCGCCCAGCGCGGCGCCCGCCGCCAGCATCCACAGCAGGTGCAGCCGGGTGCGCCAGATCAGCAGGCTGCTGCCCAGCGTCAGCAGCCACAGGCCGGCATCGTGTGTGGGGTCGCCGCCGGCCCGGCCCAGCAGCCAGCTGGTGGCCAGCAGCACACCCACCACGATGGGGCCCATGCCCTGGCGGAAGGCCTTGACGCCCAGCCGCTGGTGGTGGCGCTGGCACCAGCGCGTGGCCCACACGGTCAGCAGCGAACTCGGCGCCAGCACGCCCAGGGTGCAGATCAGCGCGCCCGCCATCGCCAGCGGCAGGCCGAGTCCGGCACTGGTCCCGGGGCCGGCTGCGTTCAGGCCGACGTTCCAGCCGACCAGGGCCACGAACAAGACGTTGGGGCCAGGTGCGGCCTGCGCCAGCGTGACCGATTGGTTGAACTGCAGGTCGGTGAGCCAGTGCTGTTCGCTGGCCAGGAAACGGTGCATGTCGGGCACCAGGGTGATGGCGCCGCCCACGGCCAGCAGCGAGATCGACAGGTGGAACAGCAGCAGTTGGGCCCAGTCGGCCAGGCTCATGGTCGGTGCCCCCGGTGCAGCGCCAGCCCGGTGAGCAGGCAGGCCAGGCCGCCCACACCCAGCACGATGAGGTGCAGGCCGAGTTGCAGCACCACCACGCCCACAAAGGCCAGCGCGGCCAGCAGCAAGACCGCCGCAAAACCCAGCACATGCCGGCGCAGGCTGCCCAGCAGCTTGAGGCCCGCGCCCGCCATCAACCCGGCGGCCACCGCGCCCATGCCACGCAGCGCGCCCGCCACCTCGGCCTGGTCCGAGAAATGGGTGAACAGCGTGCCCAGCGCCAGCAGCAGCCCCATGGGCAGGGCCAGCAGCCCGGCCAGGGCCACCGCGGCACCGCGCCAGCCGGCGTGGCGGTCGCCGAACATCAGGGCCAGGTTGCAGACGTTGGGGCCGGGCAGGATTTGCGCCACCGCCCAGTCCTCCAGGAACTCGGCCTCGGTCAGCCAGCGGCGCTTGTCCACCAGTTCGCGGTGCACCACGGCCAGCACACCACCAAATCCCTGCAGCGAGAGCCAGGAAAAGGCCCAGAACAGCGCGCCCAGGCTGTGTGGCGCCGGGCGGGCGGCAGGTTTCACTTGGCCGTGCCTTCGGGGCGGGGCGCCACCGGGTCCAGGCCGGTGGCGCGCACGATCTCGGCCACGGACGGGGAGGTCAGGAAGCCCAGCAGCTGGCGCGCCAGCTCGGGCTGTTGTGCGCCCTGCACCAGGCCGGCCGAGAAGAAGATGGTCTGCTGCACCTCATCGGGCAGGGTGCCGATGAAGTCCAGCTCCTTGAAGTAGATCAGCTCGCTGACCTGCTGGAAGCCCAGTTCGGCATCGCCGCGCGCCACCACTGCGCCCACGCGCTCGCTCAGGATCTTCTTGCCGGTCTGGGCCAGGCGCTCCTGCACGCCCAGCTTGGCGAACAGCTCGGTCGACAGGTAGGTGCCGCTGGCGCTGGCCGAGTAGGCCACCGACGGCGCGTTCAGCAGCGCCTGGCGCAACGCGGCCACCGTGCTGATGTCCGGCTTGGGCGTGCCCTTGCGCACGGCGGCGCCAATCTGCGAGCGAACGATGTCCACCCGCGAGCCGGGCACCAGCTTGCCGTCGCGCATCAGCGCTTCCAGCCCACCTTCGGACAGGATGACCAGGTCAAAAGCCTCGCCGCGCGCGAAACGGCTTGGGATCGAATCGGGCGCGTTGCCGATGGATGCGCCATACGAACTGATGACGCGGTGGCCGGTGGCCGCCTCGAACATCGGCACCAGCTTCTTGTAGGCCTCGGTGAAGGCGCCGGAGGTGACGACGCGGATGTCGGCGGCCAGCGCACCCTGGGTGACCAGCAGCATCAGCAGCAGGGCACCCAGGCAGCGGCGGAACAGGGAGGTGATGGGCAACATGGGGGTCTCCTTCAGGGGGTGGGGTTCACTGCACGGTGATCTTGCGGTCGCGGATCACGCGGCCCCAGGTGCTGGACTCGCGTTCGATTTCCTTGGCGAGTTCGTCGCGCGTTCCGGGCTGGGGCGGCATGCCGTGGCCGTTGAGCTCGGTGACCACCTCGGGCGCTTTCAGCACCTTGACCAGTTCGGTGTTCCAGCGGTCCAGCACGGCCGTGGGCACCTTGGACGAGGCGACAAAGGCGTACCAGTTGGTGGCGCTGTAGCCGGGGTAGCCCGACTCGGCAATGGTGGGCACCGAGGGCAACTGCGGCAGGCGCTTGGGGCCGGTCGAGGCCAGCGGGACCAGCTTGCCGCTCTGGATGTGGGGCTGCGCGGTGTTCAAGGTCGAGTAGTACGCAGCGACGCGACCCCCGAGCAGGTCCTGCAGGGCCGGCGCGCCGCCCTTGTAGGGCACGTGCAGGGTGTCGATCTTGGCCATGTCGTCCATCAGCTCGCCCGCCAGGTGGGAGGCCGAGCCGTTGCCGGTCGAGGCGTAATCCAGCTTGCCAGGGTTTTGTTTGGCATAGGCGATGAACTCGCCAAAGGTCTTGATCTTGGTGCCGCTGTGCACCACCAGCACGTTGGGGAAGTTCACCCCCATGGTGATGGGCGCCAGGTCCTTGACCGGGTCGTAGGGCAGCTTCATCAGGTGCTGGGCGATGGCCAGCGGACCGACCGAGCCGAACAGCAGCACGCTGCCGTCGGCACTGCCCTGGGCCACGTACTGGTGGGCGATGTTGCCACCCGCGCCCGGCTTGTTGTCGATGATCACCGGCACGCCCAGGTTGTCGCCGAGCTTCTTGCCGATGATGCGGGCCGCCGCGTCGGCCGCGCCACCGGCGGCAAAGCCGACCACGATGGTCACGCTTTTCTTGGGAGGAAAGTCCTGCGCCTGCGCCTGCGCCCAAGGCGAGGCGATGGCGAGCAGGGCCGCGCAGGCGCTTGTGGTGAGTAGGTAGCGTTTGTTCATTCGATGTCTCCGTTGTGGATGGGATGCTTCAATCCGCGCTCAGGCCGATGGGGTTGGGCTGGCGTTTTTCGACCGCGTGGCGCAAGAGCGCGGCGGTGCGGAACACGCCATGGGCGAACTTGCCGTAGGGCAGGGTGGCGAACAGGGCCATCACCGCGCCCAGGTGCAGGCACAGCAGCAGCGGCAGGGCGGCACTGCCCCGGCCCAGCCACAGCGCCAGGCCGCTGGCGCTGGTGAGGAAGAGCAGGGCGATGAAGCCGAGGTCCATGGGCTTTTGCGCCGCGTCGCCGTGGTCGGGATGGCGGCGCCGGTTGAGCCGCCACAGGCCCGCCGTGCCCACCATCAGGCTCAGCCCGCCGGCCACACCCAGCAGCTTGGGCAGCGAGGGCAGCTCGTAGGGCGCGGCCCAGCCGAAGGCGTAGTGGTAGACGGTGGCCACGCTGGTGGCGGCGAAACACAGCATGAAGCCGTAGAAGGTCAGGTGGTGGAAACGCCGGCGCGACAAGGTGTGGGCGTCGTCCTCGTTGTGACAGCCGGCGCCATGGCCGCCGTCCAGGTACTTCAGGCGCAGCACGTCGTGGGTGGTCTCGGCCGAGGCGGGCAGGCTCACGGGCGCACCGCTGGTGGCGGGGGTCAGGTCGCGCCAGAAGCGTCGCACGCCCATGCCCAGCGCGAACACCACGAACAGGAAGACCGGCGCGAACAGCCCCACCAGCAGGTTGTGCGGAAAGATGGCGTAGAAACCGCCGCTGCCCACGGCACCCCACAGCCGGCCCTGCGAGGCCACGGCCAGCACCAGGAACAGGGCCAGCGCGGCGGCCAGTGCCACCGCCAGCGTCAGGCCGTTGCGCTGGTACAGGCGGCCCAACGCCGGCGGCCAGGCGTAGTCCACGTAGGTCTGGGCGCGCACCTGGGCCATGGCCTGGGGCACGTTGATGGCGAAGGCGTGGGGTGGCGCGTACTGGCAGGCGTGCAGGCAGGCGCCGCAGTTGTGGCACAGGTTGGCCAGGAAGTGGATGTCGGCCTGGCCGAATTCGAGGCGCCGCGTCATGGCGGGAAACACCGCGCAAAAGCCCTCGCAGTAGCGGCAGGCGTTGCAGATCTGCATCTGGCGCGCCACTTCGGCTTCGGGTGTGGTGAGCACCTCGCCGTTGGCCAGTGCCCGGGCGTCGCGGGTCAGGGCATCAAGCGCTTGCATGCTGGGGTACTCCGGGGTTGAGGGCGGCACGTGCCGCGTTGCTGCCGGCGATGCGGCCGAAGGCGGTGCCGATGGACATGCCGACACCGGCGGTGTAGCCCTGGCCCAGCACGTTGCCGGCCATCATTTCGCCGGCCACGAACAGGTTGTCGCTGGGTTGGTCCGCAAAGCGCACGGCGGCGCTGTCGTCGGTGTGCAGGCCCAGGTAGGTGAAGGTCACGCCCGGCCGCACGGCGTAGGCGTAGTAGGGCGCGGTGTCGATGGGGCGCGCCCAGTGGGTCTTGGCCGGTGCCAGGCCATCGGTGTGGCAGTCGTCCAGGCGGGTGTGGTCGAACTGGCCGACGCGGCAGGCCGCGTTGTAGGCGGTGAGCGTGGCCATGAAGGTGTCCACGTCCAGGCCCAGCTGTTGCGCCAGTTCGGGCAGGGTGTTGGCCTGGACGCCCGGGAACACCGGCGGCATGAAGCGGCCGATGGCCTTGGCGTCGATCACCGAATAGGCGATCTGCCCCGGCTGCTGGGCCACCAGCCGGCCCCAGATGGCGTAGCGCTTGGGCCAGAAGTCCTCGCCCTCGTCGTAGAAGCGTTGGGCCTCGCGGTTGACCACCACGCCCAGCGACACGCAGTCGATGCGGGTGCAGATGCCGCCGTCGTAGAGCGGCGCGCGGGCGTCGATGGCCACCATGTGGGCCTGGGTCGGGTCGCCGATGCGGTCGGCGCCGTGGTCGTCGAGCAGGTGCCTGAGCAGCACGCCCTGGTTGTAGGCCGTGCCCCGGATCAAGAAGTTGTCGGCCGGCCACTCGCCGCGCGCGTTCTGGCCCCAGGCGGCGCGCAGCCACTCGCGGTTGGATTCAAAGCCGCCGGCGGCCAGCACGCAGGTCTTGGCCGTGATGCGTTCGCCCTTGACATGAGCCGCCACGAAGCGGCCGTCGCGGATCTCCAGGCGGTCCACTGGCGCTTCGTAGCGGATGCGCACGCCCAGGCGTTCGGCGCTGCGGTAGTAGGCATTGACCAGGGCCTTGCCGCCGCCCATGAAGAAGGCGTTGGTGCGCGCCACGTGCAGCGCGCCCGACAGCGGCGGCTGGAAGAACACGCCGTGGCGGCGCATCCAGTCGCGGCAGGTGGACGAGGCGCGTATGGTCAGGCGGGCCAGGTGTTCGTTGGTGCGCCCGCCGGTGACCTTGAGCAGGTCCTGCCAGAACTCCTCCTCGGGGTAGGCCTCGACCAGCACGTCCTGCGGCGCGTCGTGCATGCAGCGCAGGTTGCGGGTGTGCGCCGAATTGCCGCCGCGCCAGGCGCGTGGCGCCGCTTCCAGCAGCAGCACGCTGGCGCCCGCTTCGGCGGCCATGAGGGCCGCACACAAGGCGGCGTTGCCGCCGCCGATGACCAGCACGTCTGTGCTCATGAGAATCTGCCTCCAGGTGGAATGGGGCCGATTCTGCTAGCGGGTCATTGTTTTGAGAAATGAAACCTGGGTTTTGATTGTTGCGATTCAAGGATGAATATCAAACCTTGAAATGTGCTTGGCGCAACAGCGCCTGGAAGGCTTCCGCCGCGGGCGACAGGCTGCCCCGCCTGGGCTGCAGCAGCACCACCTGGCGCTTGACCGCAGGCCGGGTGAGCGGGATCTTGCGCACGTTCGGGCGGTCGCCTTCCTTGAAAGTGGAGGATGGCAGGATGGCGCTGCCCACGCCGGCGGCGACCAGGTTGACCGCGGTGGCGTGGTGCTGCACCTCGTAGTTGCCGTGCAGGCGGATGCCGCGCTTGGCGAGCTGGTAGTCCATGAACACCCGGGTCGCCATGAAGCTGCTGACGCCGATCAGTTCGGTGTCGCGCATGTCGGTCCAGGTGACCGATGCGTGGTCCTGCAGCGGGTGGGGCGTGTGGCAGATGAAGACCAGCGGATCGGCGAACAGCGGCGTCTCGGTCAGGTCCGGGTGCTTGTCGCTCGACAACGCGATGCCCAGTTCGGCCTGGCCATTGAGGACGGCTTCCCGCACCTCGTTGGAGGAGCCATCGAGCAACCGTATCCGGTTGTCGGGGTACTGGCTGGCGTAGCGGCGGATGACGTCGGGCAGCACGTGCGAGGTCATGGACGGAATGCAGGCCAGCGTGAAGTTGCCGCGCGCGTGTTGCGACATGTCCTTGAGGCGCTCCACCGCAGCCGTCATCTCGTGGACGATGTTGCGGGCCTGCGGCAGGAACTCGCGGCCCACGGCAGTCAGGTCGACCCGCCGCGTGGTGCGGTCCAGCAGCTTCAGGCCCAGGTAGGCCTCCAGCTTCTGGATGCGCCGCGTCAGCGCGGTCTGGGTGATGTGCAGTTGCTGGGCCGCCTTGTTGAAGCCGCCGAGTTCGGCGATGAGGACGAAGGCCTGGACGCCGTCGAAGTCGATTTTCATGGCCCATGGTATGACACGGCGACAATCCCAGCCACGTCACGCCGCAGATTGAACCCATGCCCGTCGAATCCCTGGCCTTGCTGGCCGCTGCCTGCTGGGCCTCGGCCAGCCTGTTCTCCGCCACCGCCTCCAGCCACATGGGGGCCTTTGCCTTCACCCGCTGGCGCATGGTGTTCGCCTCGCTGATCCTGTGGGCCATGGTGGCCTTCACCGGCGGCTGGCGCAGCCTGGCCTGGGATGGCGTGGGCCTGCTGGTGGTGTCGGGGCTGATCGGCATCTTCGTCGGCGACACCGCTCTCTTCGCCTGCATGAACCGGCTGGGGCCGCGCCGCTCGGGCATCCTGTTCGCCACCCATGCCCTGTTCTCGGCCGTGCTGGCCTGGGCCTTCCTGGGCGAGCACATCCAGGGCTACGCCTTGTTGGGCAGTGCCCTGCTGGTGGGTGGGGTGATGACGGCCATCGCTTTCGGCAAGCGCGGGGACGAGGCGCACCGCTGGGAGGCCACACGTGGGCGGCTGGCCGTGGGGGTGGCCCTGGGCCTCACGGCGGCGCTGGGCCAGTCGGTGGGCACCCTGATCCTCAAGCCCATGATGAGCAGCGGCGTGGATCCCATGGCCGGTTCGGCCGTGCGCATGACGGCCGGTTTTGCCGCCCACGGGCTCTTGTGGCTCAGCGGCTGGCAGGTGGCGCGCAACCGGGCGCCGCTCAACGCGCGCGACCTGGGCTTCACCTTCGTCAGCGCCGCCGTGGCCCTGGCCTTGGGCATGACGCTGATCCTGCAGGCCCTGGCGCATGGCAGCGCGGGCCTGGTGGGCCTGTTGTCGTCCGTTTCGCCGGTGTTGCTGCTGCCGCTGCTGTGGGCGGTCTACGGGCGCCGGCCGCCGGCGGGCGCCTGGGTCGGCGCGCTGCTGGCGGTGGCCGGCTGCGCGCTCATCCTGGGGCTGATCAGCCCGCCAGGGCGGCCTTGACCGCCGCGCTGACCAGGCCCATGTCGGCCTTGCCGGCCAGCTTCTGCTTGACGGCTCCCATGACCTTGCCCATGTCGCCGGGGCCCACACCACGTCCCAGTTCTGCGCCCAGCGCCGCCACGATGGCGTGCACCTCGGCCGCCACCTCGTCGGCGCTCAGGCGTGCCGGCAGGTAGGCCTGCAGCACCAGCAGCTCGGCCTGCTCCTGGGCCACCAGATCCTGGCGGTCGGCTTTCTGGAAGGCCTCGATGGAGTCCTTGCGCTGCTTGACCAGCTTGTCCACGATGGCGATCACGGCGGCATCGTCCAGGGTCACGCGCTCGTCCACTTCCTTCTGTTTCATGGCCGCCTGCAGCAGGCGGATGGTGCCCAGGCGCGCCGAATCCTTGGCGCGCATGGCGGTTTTCATGTCTTCGGTGATCTGGTCCTTGAGTGCCATGGTGGATCTCGCTGTGAAGGGGAAAAATCGGAAAGGGGCGTCGGAAACAAAAAAGCCCGCCTGAGCGTCCTCCAGCGGGCTTGTGTGCGGGGGCCGCCCGAACGGGCAGCACCGGCTGTGCTCAGTACAGCTTCTTGGGCAGCTGCATGGAGCGCACACGCTTGTAGTGGCGCTTGACGGCGGCGGCCTTCTTGCGCTTGCGTTCGGCGGTGGGCTTCTCGTAGAACTCGCGGGCACGCAGATCGGTCAGCAGGCCCAGTTTTTCGATGGTGCGCTTGAAGCGGCGCAGGGCGACGTCAAACGGCTCGTTGTCTTTAACGCGGATGGTGGTCATTAGCTAATGGTTTCAAAATGGAGCACCGGGTAGATCAAGCCCTGTGCCGGGAGCAATTTCCCGAGGTTTTCCCGTCTGTGAAATGTATTGGCCGACGGGGATTGCCAGAAAAGCCCAGGATTATAGCGTGTCCTGGGCGGCTGTCACGTCCTGCTACAGTGTTCGCACAGCCACACCGGAGCGGTCCATGTTCGAGTCGGCGGAAATCGGCCACGCGGTCGACAAAAAAACCTACAAACGCGAGGAGCCGCTGCTGCGCGAAGCGCTGCTGGCCGCCCAGTATGCGCTGCTGCGCCAGGCGCGCACCGCGGTGGTGGTGCTGGTCAATGGCACGCCGGGGGCGGGCAAGGGCGAGACGGTCAACCTGTTCAACGAATGGATGGACCCGCGCCACATCCGCACCGAAGCCTTTGGCGCCGCCGGCAGCGATGGCCGCCCCGACATGTGGCGCTTCTGGCAGGTGCTGCCGCCCAAGGGCCACATCGGCATCCTGTTCGGTTCATGGTACGTCGACCCGCTGACCGATGCCGTCACCGGGCTGGACACGCGGGACCGCTTTGCCCATCGGCTGGAGCGCATCCGCCAGTTCGAGCGCATGCTGGTGGCCGAGGGCGTGGTGCTGGTCAAGCTGTGGTTCCACCTCTCCAAGAAGGCGGCCAAGGCCCGTTTCAAGCGGCTTGAATCCGATCCCAAGACCGCTTGGCGTGTGACCACCTCGGAGTGGGATCACCTCAAGCACCATGATGCATGGGTGTTGGCCAGCGAGGAGGCGCTGCGCAGGACCGGCACCGGCGAGGCGCCGTGGCGGGTGATCGAGGGCGCCGACCCGGCCTACCGCGCGCTCACCGCGGGCCAGCTGCTGCTGGATGCGCTCAACACCAGCCTGCGGGCCCCACCACCGGTGGCCCCCGCGGCCCATCCCGCCGCGCCACCATCACCGGTGCTGGATGAGGGCAGCCTGCTGGCGACGCAGGACTATCGCCGCCACATCGGCCGCAAGCGCTACGACGACCAGTTGGAGGTTCTGCAGGGCCGGCTCAATGGGCTCAGCCGCCGCCTGGCCGAACAGCACCGCTCGCTGGTGCTGGTGTTCGAGGGCATGGACGCGGCCGGCAAGGGCAGCACCATACGCCGCATCACCCAGGCGCTGGACGCGCGCCACTACCGGGTGGTGCCGGTGGCCGCACCCAACGAAAACGAACGCGCCCAGCCCTACCTGTGGCGCTTCTGGCGCTACATCCCGCACCACGGCCACGTGACCGTGTTCGACCGCTCCTGGTACGGCCGCGTGCTGGTCGAACGCGTCGAAGGTTATTGCAGCGAGGCCGACTGGATGCGGGCCTATGGCGAGATCAACGCCTTCGAGGAGCAGCTGGTGGAAGCGGGCGCGGTGGTGGTCAAGTTCTGGCTGGCCATCACGCCCGAGGAGCAGTTGCGCCGTTTTGACGAACGCAAGAACACCGCGCACAAGCAGTACAAGATCACCGAGGACGACTGGCGCAACCGCGCCAAGTGGCCGCTCTATGCACAGGCGGTTGGCAACATGATCGACCGCAGCTCCACCCAGGTGGCGCCCTGGCACCTCGTGGCCTCGGACGACAAGCTGTGGTCGCGCGTCGAGGTCTTACGCACCCTGTGCGAACGGCTGGAGGCGGCGCTGGGCTGAGGGATCAGGGTGGCGCCGACGCCAGCGCCCGCGCGCAGGCGAAGGCGCTGGCCCAGGCCCACTGGAAGTTGTAGCCGCCCAGCCAGCCGGTGACGTCGGTCACCTCGCCAATGAAGTAGAGGCCAGGCTGCCTGGATTCCAGGGTCTGTGAGGACAAGGCCTTGGTGTCGACGCCACCCGCCATGACCTCGGCCTTGCGGTAGCCCTCGGTGCCGGTGGGCGTGAGCTGCCACTGCCGCAGCGACTGGGCCAACCGGGCCAGGGCCTTGTCGGGCACTTCGTTGATCGGGCGTTGCAGCAGCGGGTCCAGCCGCGCCCAGGCATCGGCCAGGCGGCTGGGCAACCAGGTGGCCAGTTCGTTGGCCAGCAGGCGCCGGCTGGTGTGCTTGCGTTCGGTCAGCGCCGCCAGCACGTCCACCGTGGGCAAGAGATCCAGCCGCAGCGGCTGTGGATCGCGCCAGTAGCTGGATATCTGCAGCACCGCCGGACCGGACAGGCCCCGGTGGGTGAACAACAGGTCTTCGTCGAACGCGCCCTTGCTTTTTTTCTCACCGGTTTCGATGCGCACCGGCAGCGCCAGCCCGGCCAGATCGGCAAATGGGGCCCAGGCGGCCTCGTCAAAGGTCAGCGGCACCAGCGCGGGTCGGGTGGGCACGATGGGCAGGTCGAACTGCTGGGCCAGGCGCAGGCCCCAGTCGGTGGCGCCGATCTTGGGGATGGACAGGCCACCGGTGGCCACCACCAGCGCGCGGGCGCAGACGCTGCCGTTGCCGGTGTCCACGGTGTAGCCACCGGCGCCGTGCGACACCGCGTGCACCGTGCAGGGCTGCCAGCGTGTCACGCCACCGGCCTCGCATTCGCGCAACAACACCTGGATCAGGTCTTCGGCCGAACGGTCGCAGAACAGCTGGCCCTTGTGTTTTTCGTGGAAGGACACGCCATGGCGCGTCAGCAGGGCGGTGAAGTCGGCCGGCACATAACGCGACAACGCGGAACGGCAGAAGTTCGGGTTGTCGCCGATGAAGTGTTTGTGGGGGGCACGCGGGTCGAGGTCGCGGTTGGTGAAGTTGGCCCGGCCGCCGCCCGAGATGCGGATTTTTTCGGCCACCTTCTCGGCGTGGTCGATCAGCAGCACCTTCTGGCCCAATTGGCCGGCCACCCCGGCACAGAACAGGCCGGCCGCGCCGGCGCCCACGATCACGACGTCGAATTCAAGCATGGCGGCAGTGTAGCCAGCGCGTCGCGCGGCCTGTCACAGCGCGGGGTGCGGCACAAACACGTCGTTTCCCCGGCCGCCGGCTTTGGCGCGGTACAGGCCCTGGTCGGCGCGCTGCCACAGGCTGTCCGTGCTGTCGCTGGCATGGGCCTGCGCGATACCGGTCGAGAATCCAATGGCCACGCTGGGTGGCAGATGGGGCAATGTCTGGGTGCGAAACAGGGTGCGCAATGCGTTCAGCACGCGCTGCGCGCCTTCCCGGCCGGTGTCGGTCAGGACCAGCAGGAATTCTTCGCCACCGATGCGCCCGACCGCGTCCCGCTGGCGTACCGACTGGGCCAGGCGTTGCGAGAAACCCACCAGCACCTGGTCGCCCACCGCGTGGCCGTGTTGGTCGTTGATGGCCTTGAACTCGTCCAGGTCGATCACCACCACCGTCAATGGCCGCGCGTCTGCCTGGGCCTGTGCCAGCAGCGTTTCCAGGCGGCCAAACACGAAGCGGCGGTTGGGCAACTCGGTCAGCGGATCGGTGATCGACGCCATCAACGCGGCGTCACGGGCGCGGCGCAGGTCCGCCTCGGTGGACTTGAGGCTGGTGACGTCGGTGGACACGCAGAGTTGCCAGCCATCGGGCCGGGTCTCTTCGGTCACCCGCAGCCAGCGCCCGTCGGCGATGTCCGATTCGAAGCGCCGCAGGGCCTGCTGGCGGTATCGCTTGCGCACATCGGCCAGCCAGGCATCGATGTCGTCGGTGTCGATGCGCAGGCCGTTCTGGCTGCGGTGCGCCTCGCGCATCACATCTTCCCAGGTCGGTGTTTCGTCGGGCCGGTCCCAGTACAGGCCACGGTAGCTGCGGTTGGCATAGGCCAGGCGCTCGGCGGGGTCGAACAAGGCCACCGCCAGTTGCGAGCTGTCCAGCAACTCCAGGAGGCGGGTGGTGGTGTCTGACGGCGGCGTGGCCGGCGCGGGCACCCGCTGCGGCGCGGGCAGGTTGTCGCCTTGCGCCTGCGCCTGGCGCCGCGGCTGACACAGCCAGGTGGTGGCCTGCTCATGGGTGAGCGGGCGGGCGTACAGGTAGCCCTGGCCCTTGTCGCATGCCAGTGCCGCCAGCAGCGCCGCCTGGCCAGGGGTTTCCACCCCTTCGGCCACCGTGCCCATGCCCAGGGTGCGGGCGACGCGCACCGTCGCTTGCACCAGCACGCGGTGGTATTCGCTGGACTCCAACTGGCTGACAAAAGAGCGGTCGATCTTGACCACGTCCACCGGCAACTGGTGCAGGCTGGCCAGCGACGAGTAGCCGGTGCCGAAGTCGTCCAGCGCCAGCGTCAGTCCCAGCGCCTTGAGTTCACGCAGGCCCGCCTGCACGTGTTCGTCCTGTGCGGCCAGGCTTTCGGTCACCTCCAGCTGCAGGCGGCCGGCGGGCATGCCGGTGCTGCGCAGCACCTCGGCCACCTGGTCCACCAGGCTCGGGTCGGCCAGCTGCGCGCGCGACAGGTTCACCGACATCAGCCCCGGCGCCGATGCGCCCAACTCGTTCTGCCAGCGCACGAACTGGGTGCAGGCGCCACGCAGCACAAAGGCAGACAGGGGGCCGATGAGCCCACTTTCCTCGGCGATCGGGACGAAGTCGACGGGCGACACCAGGCCACGCACGGGGTGGTTCCAGCGCACCAGCGCTTCCATGCCGGCGGCCTGCTGGGTCGCGAGATCAACGATAGGCTGGTAGACCACAAACAGCTGTCGTGTCGCGATGGCCTGGCGCAGGTCGTCCTCCACCACGCCACGCCACCAGGCGCGCTCCTTCATGTCGGTGGTGAACATCCTGTAGCGGGCGCCGCCGGCCAGTTTGGCCTCGCGCATGGCCAGGCTGGCGTCCTGCAACACCGCGTCGCCGTGGGGCTGGGTGCTGCTGCCCAGTGCCACGCCCACGCTGACGGATGCATAGACCTGTTCGTTGCCGATGTGGTACGGCTTGCCCAGCACCTCGACCAGCCGAGCCGCCAGGGCGCGCGCGTCGCCAGGGTGCTGCAGGTCCTCCATCACCACCACAAATTCGTCGCTGCTGAGCCGCACCGGGGTGTGGCGGCCGTCGCCGCTGCTGGCCACCGCGTCGCCTTGCCGCACCAGCCCCAGGAGGCGGGCCGCCATCTGGCGCAGCAGCTCGTCGCCGCCGGCCTGGCCCATGGTCACATTGATGCGGTTGAAGCGGTCGCCGTTGATGAACAAGACCGCAAACGACGGCCCCTGGCGCTGCCGTGTGGCCTGCAGCGCGGCCTCGATGCGCTCGATGGCCACGGCCCGGTTGGGCAAGGCGGTCAGGGCATCCACGCGCGAGGCGTCGCGCAGCCGGTGGGCCAGGCGCTGCTGCTCTTCGTGCTCCACCTGCGACACATCGTTCACGCTGGCCATGAGCTTGTCCGGGCCCAGCCGCAACAGGCGCAGCGCGAGGGTGGTGGGCACACGGCCGCGTCCCTCCGGCTGGCTGTCCGCCAGGCCGGGGACGCGCAGGCGCAAGGCATCGCACACCGTGCCCGTGCCGCTGGCTTGCACCAGCCCGCGCAGCTCGGGCGCCAGCGGCGCCAGCAGGTCGAACAGGTTGGTCAGTTGGCCGTCGGTTGCCAGCGGCATCAGCAGCTGAGCGCCCATCGGGTTGATCATGGTGATCTCGCCATCGGCGCTGGTCTGCACCAGACCCACGGGCGCCTGGTAGAGGAACTGCATCAGCGCCTCGTGCTCTTGTTCTGCGCTGGCGTTCATGGCGGGCAATGTGGGGTCAGCTGGAACGGTCGACCAGCACAAAACGCTGGGCCATGCCGGGCTGGTACAGCAGACGCAGCCTGACCTTGACCGGGCGCATGCGCAGCGTCAGCACATAGGGGAGGGTGTCGTCCAGTGCCGTTTGCTGGGCCTCGGCATCGTCGAAACGCTGGGCCACCATGAAGTTGTTCATGCAGGGCGCCACCACGGTGAACAGGGCGTGGCCCAACACCCGCTCGCGCGACAAGCCGGCGGCGTTGGATTCAAAGCGGTTGTAGCGTTGCACCCGTCCCAGGCTGTCCATGCCGATCACGCCGAAGTCCAGCCCATCCAGATCGTCGTCGGTGGACTGGTGCAGGGCGGTGATCAGGCCGGGGTCGGCAAAAGCCAGGGCAGCGGTCGAATTCATGGCGGGTGGCTTGGGCGGACGGTGGCGCAGGGGGCCGCACCAGGGGTGGGCAGGGCATTGAAATTTCATTATAGAAACGGATGCCGCCGCGTGCACCTCATTGGCGCAAAGCCCCGCCGATGCGCGGGCTTGTCGGCGCGTGGCCCACGCGCCGATCGGCCGTCAGGCAGCGAAGCGCGTGGCCCGGTCCTCGGCAGGGGGGGTGTCGGTGGCGTGCCGCGACAGCTGCGCCACACCCGCGGTCACATCACCCACCACCATCACCGCCGGGCTGCCCATGCCCTGTTCGCGCACAGTGCGGGCCAGTTCGGCCAGGGTGCAGAAGGCCTCGCGCTGCTGCGGCAGGCTGGCGTGTTGCACGATCGCCACCGGCGTGTGGGCGGGCAGGCCAGCCAGCAGGCCATCGGCGATCTGCTCGACGCCGCTCACACCCATGTAGATCACCAGCGTCAGTTTCGCCTGGTGGGCACTGGCCGCCAGGGCCGGCCAGTCGGTGCCGTCGTCGCCGGGCTTGGCGTGGCCGGTGACGAACACCACGCCGTGGGCGTGGTCGCGGTGGGTCAGCGGCACGTTGAGCGAGGTCACGGCGGCCAGGCCGGCCGTGATGCCGTTGACCACCTTCACCTGGATGCCGGCGGCCTGCAGGCTTTCCACCTCTTCGCCGCCACGGCCGAAGATGAAGGGGTCGCCACCCTTGAGGCGCACCACGTTTTCGCCTTCGAGCGCGGCCATCACCATGAGCTTCTCGATGAAGGCCTGCGGCGTGCTCTTGCAGCCGCCGCGCTTGCCCACGTGCACGATGCGCGCGCTGGGACTGGCGTGTTCGAGCACCGCCACGTTGACCAGGTCGTCGACCAGCAGCACCGTGGCCTGCTGGATGGCTTTCACGGCCTTGAGCGTGAGCAGCTCCGGGTCGCCAGGGCCGGCGCCAACCAGGGTCACGGTGGGGGACAGGGTGCTCAGTGGTGTCATGTCAGCAGGCTCGGCTCGGGGCGGGCGTGGGAGGTTTGCATGAGGCGGTGCGCGTGCAAGATGTGTTCCACCTGCGCGGCGATCGGGGCGGGGACCGGCAACTGCCCGCCCAGCACCGCTTCGGTGTAGCGGGCGGTGGCCTCGGCGTCGGGGGACGGCAGCTCGGGCAGGCGCTGCAGCGAACCCGACTGCGCCGCCTGCAGGGTTTGGCGTTGGCCACCGATGAAGGCCTCGATCTGGGGCGCGCGCCGGGGGTCGGCCACGGGTTCGCCTTCGGTGCCACGCAGCAGCAGGGCATCGGCTTCCACCAATTCGAAGGTGGCCGCCATCGACAACGCGTATTCGGGATGGGTGTAACTGCCCACAACCAGGGCGCGACCGGCGCAGGGGTTCATGAGCTTGACCAGGCTGTGGGCCGGGTTGCGCAGGCCGACCACGCGGCGCACGTCGAGCAGGCGCTTGAGGCCCGGGCACAGCAGCGCGGTGGGCGCGTAGGCCACGCGGCCGGGCGCCAGCGAGCCTGGCGTGTCCAGCGGCGTGATGCCCAACTGTTCAAAGACCGTGGGCGCGTGCACGCGCACCGAATCGGTGGCCGCGCCGTGCACCAGCACCGGCAGACCGCGCCGGGCCAGCAGCAGGGCCAGCAGGGGGGTGAGCACCGGCAGCTTGCGGGCGCCGTTGTAGCTGGGCAGCACCACGGCGGGGCTGCCGGCGCTGTCCAACAAGCGGCTGCGCTGGCGCGTGGCGTCCAGGAAACCGGCCATCTCCTCGGGCGTTTCGCCCTTGATGCGCATGGCCAGGCAGAAGGCGCCCACCTCCAGGTCGGTCACGCTGCCGTCCAGCACCTGCCCGAACAGGTCGGTCGCCTGCTCACGCGACAGCGCCCGGGCGCCGTCCTTGCCACGCCCGATTTCCTTGATGTATTGGCTGATCCCCATGGTTTGCGATTGTCCGGCAAGCTTGATGACTTCGGGTTATATGCCGTGCGAAATCAGTGGGCTTGCAGCTGGGGCGTGGCGCGCACAAGGCGGCGCAGTTCGGGCACGCAGGAGCCGCAGTTGGTGCCACATTTCAGGCTGCCCTGCAGCGCGGCCAGGCGCTCGTCCTCGCTGCCTTCGCACGCCGACAGGCGTTCGGTGATCGCGGGCTCGGTGACGTTGAAGCAGGTGCAGACCTGGCGGCCCTTGGCCACCACGGCCACGGGGGCCTTGGCGCCGGGCATCAGCAGCAGGCGGCCATAGCCGCCGGCGGGCAGCTGGTCCTGCAGCAACGGCAGGATCCAGGCCTCCGCGCGGCTGTCGCCCGCCAGCACGAAAGCTTCCAGCGTGGTGGCCTCGCCCTGGCGCACCAGGCGGGCGGTGCGGCGCTGGCCCAGGCGGCGGTCGTTGTAGCGCAGGGCATCGGGCGTGGCCAGGCCCAGCAGCTGTTCGATCTGGTCGATCAGCGCGGTGTCGGGTGCGTCGTGCGCGGCGGCTCGCAGCAGCACGCCGGTGCGCTCGCGCCCGAAGGGCACGCAGGACGCGAACTCGAAGGCCGGCATGAGCCGGCGCAGCGCGGCCAGCGTGGCCAAGGCCTGGTCGTCGGGCAGCCAGGCCACGGCCAGCAGGGTCCAGGGCAGTTCGGCCTTGAGCACCTTGACCGCCGCGTGCTTGAGCTCGGGCTGCTTGGAGCTGGGGCAATAGGCCGAGGTGGTGATGGCGTTGACGCCGGCCAGCGGCTCGCCGATGCTGCTGCGCCCACTCAGGTACTCGGGTCCCCAGTGCATGGCGATGAAGGCCTGCGACAGGCCGGTGCCGGCGTCGCCCTGGGCGGGCAGCACGATGGAGCCGCGTTTGCTGGTGACGTGGACCAGGTCGCCGTCTTTCAGGCCGCGGCGCTCCATGTCCTGCGGGTTGAGCTGCACCGACGGTTCGGCCACGTGGCCGAACAGCCGGCCCAGCGTCCCGGTGCGCGTCATGCCGTGCCACTGGTCGCGCAGTCGGCCGGTGGTCAGCGAGAAGGGGAAACGCGATTCGCGCGGCTCGGCCAGCGCGCGCCAGGGCAGGGCGGCGAAGCGGGCCCGGCCATCGGCGGTGGGAAAGATGCCGTTCTCATACAGACGCACGCGGCCGTGGGCGCTGCCCTCGGGCAGGGGCCACTGTTGCGGGCCGCGCTGTTCGAGGGTGGCGTAGCTCAGGCCGGTGATGTCGAGGTCGCGCCCGCGCGTGCTTTCGCGGTGTTCCAGCCAGATGCTTTCGGGCGTGGGGTAGTTGAACAGGCTGGGCTGGCCCGGGCGCAGGCGCGCTTCCAGCCGTTGCGCCACGTCCACGGCGATAAGCCAGTCGTGCCGCGCCACGCCCGCAGCGGGCACGGCGGCGCGCACGCGGCTGATGCGGCGCTCGCTGTTGGTGACCGTGCCTTCCTTCTCGCCCCAGGTGGTGGCGGGCAGCAGCAGGTCGGCGAAGTCGCAGGTGCTCGCGCTGGCAAAGGCTTCCTGCACGATCACGAATTCGGCGCGCTGCAGCGCGCGCCGCACGGTGGCCTGGTCGGGCATCGATTGCGCCGGGTTGGTGCAGGCGATCCACAGCGCCTTGATCTCGCCATCGGCCGCGGCCTGGAACATCTCCACCGCCGTCTTGCCCGGTTTGTCGGGCACGTTGATGCCCATACGATCCAGGCCCCACAGTGCTTCCACCTCGGCGCGGTGCGCGGGGTTGGCGAGGTCGCGGTGCGCGCTCAGCAGGTTGGCCAGGCCGCCCACCTCGCGTCCGCCCATGGCGTTGGGCTGGCCGGTCAGGCTGAAGGGGCCGGCGCCGGGCTTGCCGATCTGGCCGGTGGCCAGGTGCAGGTTGATCAGGGTCGCGTTCTTGGCCGTGCCGCTGCTGCTCTGGTTCAGGCCCTGGCAGTAAAGGCTGAGCGTGGCGGTCGAGGTCGCGAACCACCTGGCGGCGGTGAACAGGTCTTCCTTCCTGAGCCCGCAGGCCTCGGCCACCGATTCGGGCGTGTGCTCGCGCACCAGGGCCTTGAGCTCGTCGAAACCGCTGGTGTGCGCGGCGATGTAGCTGGCATCGATCCAGCCTTCCCACAGCATGATGTGCAGCAGGCCGTGGAACAGCATCACGTCGCTGCCGGGCAGCAGGGGCAGGAAAAGGTCGGCGAGCTCGGCCGTGTCGGTGCGGCGCGGATCAGCCACGATCACCTTCATGGCCGGGTTGGCGCGTTTGGCTTCCTCGATGCGGCGGAACAGGATGGGGTGGGCGTAGGCCGCGTTGCTGCCGACGATGAACAGGCACTGGGCGTGGTTGACGTCGTCGTAGCAGGCCGGGGGCGCATCCGCACCCAGCGTGAGCTTGTAGCCGGCCACGGCGCTGCTCATGCACAGGCGGGAGTTGGTGTCGACGTTGTTGGTGCCCAGCAGGCCCTTGGCCAGCTTGTTGAAGACGTAGTAGTCCTCGGTCAGCAGCTGGCCGCTGAGGTACAGGCCCACGGCGTCGGGGCCGTGGGCTTGCACGACGCCGCCGATGCGCTCGCTGGCCAGGTCCAGGGCCGCGTCCCAGCTGAGGGGGGTGGTGGCGCCGCCGCGTTCGAGCCGGCGCAGCGGCTGCAGCAGGCGGGTCTGGCGCGTCACCTGGGGCGTGGCCGTCAGGTGCAGCGTGCTGCCCTTGGTGCAGAGCTTGCCGAAGTTGGCCGGGTGGTCCGGGTCGCCGCGCACACCGGTGATCTGCGCGCCATCGGACTCGATGATCACACCACAGCCAACGCCGCAGTAAGGACAGGTGGAGCGCGTTTCGGTCATGGTGCTCAGGCCGGGATGGACCTGCGTGCAGGGCCGGCGATGGGACGGGCGAGATCGGTGGCTTGTGTCGCGAGTTCGTTCGCGTCCAGGAACACCTGGCCATCTTCCACCTTGAGGCTGAATTTGGGCGTGCAGCCTTCGTCGGGCGCGGCCGCCTGGCCGGTGCACAGGCCAATGGTCCAGTTGTGCAGCGGGCAGGCCACGCTGGTGCCGAAGACGATGCCCTGGCTCAGCGGGCCGCCCTTGTGCGGGCAGCGGTCCAGCAGGGCGAAGACCTCGTCCTTGTCGTTGCGGAAGATGGCCACGTCCAGGCCCTGGGCGCGCGCCACGCGGCGCGAGCCCAGCACCGGGATGTCCTCGACGCGGCAGATGGGGGTCCAGTTCGTTTGGCTCATGCGGCGCTCCCTTCGGTCAGCACGGGTTTGATCGGAATGAATTGGCGGGTGTCGACGGCGGCTTCCTTGAAGTCGAACCAGGGGTCGGGTTCGCCGTCGAGCGCGAACTGCAGCTGTTCCCACAGCGCCTTGCGGCCTTCGGCGTCGTCCAGGATCTTCTTCTTGACGTAGTCCAGGCCCACGCGGTTGATGTAATGCACGGTCCGTTCCAGGTACCAGCCTTCCAGTCGGTAGAGCTGCATGAAGGCGCCGGTGTACTCCATCACCTCCTCGGCGGTCTTGAGCTTGGCGAAGAAGTGCGCGACCTCGGTCTTGATGCCGCCGTTGCCGCCCACGTACATTTCCCAGCCCGAGTCGACGCCGATGATGCCCACGTCCTTGATGCCGGCCTCGGCGCAGTTGCGCGGGCAGCCCGAGACGGCGAACTTCACCTTGTGCGGCGCGTACATGCGCCACATGGCCTTTTCCAGGTCCTTGCCCATCTGGGTGCTGTCCTGGGTGCCCATGCGGCACCATTCGGAGCCCACGCAGGTCTTGACCGTGCGCAGCGCCTTGGCGTAGGCGTGGCCGCTGGGCATGCCGATGTCCTTCCAGACATTGACCAGGTCTTCCTTCTTCACGCCCAGCAGGTCGATGCGCTGGCCGCCGGTGACCTTGACGGTGGGAATCTTGTACTTGTCCACCGCGTCGGCGATGCGGCGCAGCTCGTCCGCTGTGGTCTCGCCGCCCCACATGCGCGGGATCACGCTGTAGGTGCCGTCCTTCTGGATGTTGGCGTGGGCGCGTTCGTTGATGAAGCGGCTCTGCGGATCGTCCTTGGCCTCCTTGGGCCAGGTGCTGATCAGGTAGTAGTTGACGGCCGGGCGGCAGCTGGAGCAGCCGTTGGGCGTCTTCCAGCCGAGGTGGGCGAAGACCTGTGCCGAGGTCAGCAGCTTGCTGCCGTCGGGCAGGGGCTTGGCGATGGCCTCGCGCACCGCCGCGTGGCCGTGGTCGGTGCAGCTGCACATGGCCTTGAGCTTGGGCGTGGCGGAGTAGTCGCCGCCAGCGGTGAACATCAGGATCTGCTCGACCAGGCCGGTGCACGAACCACAGGAGGCGCTGGCCTTGGTGTGCTTGCGCACCTCTTCCAGCGTGAAGAGGCCCTTGTCCTTGATGGCCTTGCAGATCGCGCCCTTCTTGACGCCGTTGCAGCCGCAGACCTCGGCCTCGTCGGGCATGGTGGCGGCCTTGTTGTGGCCTTCGTGGCCGACATCGCCGATGTTGGACTCGCCGAACATCAGCTTGTCGCGGATGTCGGCCACGCTGCGGCCTTCGCGCAGCAGCTTGAAGTACCAGCTGCCGTCCACCGTGTCGCCGTACAGACAGGCGCCGATCAGCTTGTCGCCCTGGATCACCAGCTTCTTGTAGACGCCGCCCGAGGGATCGCTCATCACGATCTCTTCGGAGTCGGGGCTGCCCATGAAGTTGCCGGCCGAGAACAGGTCGATGCCGGTGACCTTGAGCTTGGTGGATGTGAGCGAGCCGGTGTAGCGGCCGATGCCGAACTCCGCCAGGTGCGTGGCCAGCACCTTGCCCTGCTCGAACAGCGGGGCCACCAGGCCGTAGGCGATGCCGCGGTGCGCCGCGCACTCGCCCACCGCATAGATGCGCGGATCGGTCACGGTCTGCATGGTGTCGCTGACCACGATGCCCTTGTTCACATGCAGGCGCATGCTTTCGGCCAGCGCGGTGTTGGGGCGTATGCCCACGGCCATCACCAGCAGGTCGGCCGGCACCTCGCTGCCGTCCTTGAAGCGGATGGCCTTGACGCGGCCATCCTCGCCGCCCACCAGTTCCTGTGTCTGCGCGCCGATCAGGAACTTCATGCCGCGCTCTTCCAGCGACTTCTGCAGCAGCTTGCCGGCCACGTCGTCGAGCTGGCGCTCCATCAGCCAGGGCGCGACGTGCACCACGCTCACGCTCATGCCGCGTTTCATCAGGCCGTTGGCCGCTTCCAGGCCCAGCAGCCCGCCGCCGATGACGACCGCATGCTTGTAGGTGGCAGCGGCGTCGATCATGGCCTGGGTGTCGGCGATGTCGCGGTAGGCCAGCACGCCCTTGAGGTCCTTGCCGGGGATGGGCAGGATGAAGGGGTTGGAACCGGTGGCCATGATGAGGCGGTCGTACTCGGCCGAGACCTTCTCGCCGGCCTCGTTCACCGCGTGCACCACGCGCTTGACGCGGTCGACCTCGGTCACCTTGTAGCCGGCGTGCAGGGTGACGCCGTTGTCGGTGTACCAGGACCAGTCGTTGAGGACGATCTCCTCCAGCGTCTGCTCGCCTGCCAGCACCGGCGACAGCAGGATGCGGTTGTAGTTGGGGTGGGGCTCGGCGCCGAAGACCGTGATCTCGTAGAGCTCGGGAGCGATCTTGATCAGCTCCTCCAGCGTGCGCACACCGGCCATGCCGTTGCCCACCATCACCAGTTTTGATTTCTTCATCGCGGCTACTCCTGTCAGTGATTCGCTTGAATAGGGAAAAGACGTTGCGTTGCGGAACGGGCCGTGCAGGGGCGCATGGCCTGGTCACCAGGGATACAAGTCGGGTATGTATGCAGCCCGGCCGAGTGGCCGGGTAGGGGTCGCCGCAAGGCTTGCCCTGGTCGTCGCTTGCGCACGTCGTTGTGCACACAAACCCCGTCGCTGCGGTCGGGGCGGGACGCTTCGTCACGTCTGGTCTGGGTTATGCAAGAGGTGTGCCATATCATCGGACCCCTGCCGCCCCCGACCGACGGGCGGGCCCGCCGATGCCGGCCGGGCGGTCCGCCCAGCGGACCGTTTTCACTCTGAAAGCCTTGATTTCCATGACCTCAGTGCTGGTTTTTCACCATGGTCCCCGCGCCACCCTGCCGCTGGTGGCCGATCTGGAGGCGGCAGGCTTTCAGGTGCTCGGGCATGTCGACGATTGCAGCAAACTGGTGCAAGGCGTTGTGCGGCATGCACCAGATCTGTTGATGGGCGAGGCCAACCTGCCGGGCGATGCCCTGTTCAGCGCCACCCGCGCCGTGGCCGACACCGCGCCCCGGCCGGTGATCGTGTTCACCACCGACTCCGACGCCGGGCGCATCGCGCAGGCCACCGCCTCGGGCATACAGGCCTACGTGGTCCACGGCTACGGCGCGCAGCGCCTGCGCCCGCTGGTGCACCTGGCGACGGCCCGCTTCGAGCAGGAATCGGCCCTGCGCGCGCAGCTCAACGACGTCACCCAACGCCTGGAGGAGCGCAAGATGGTCGAGCGGGCCAAGGGCATCCTCATGAGCGCGCGCCAGGTCAGCGACGACGAGGCCTTCCAGATCCTGCGCACCGCGTCCATGCACACCAACCAGCGCCTGAGCCAGGTCTCGCAGCACATCATCCATTCGGCGCACTTCGCCGATTCGGTCAACCGGGCCGGGCAGTTGCGCATGCTGTCGCAGCGCCTGCTCAAGCTGCATCTGTTGCGCTGCGCCGGCGTCTTGCCCGGCCCCTCCAGCCAGCGTTTCGACGATTCGGTCCAGCGCATCGACGCCAACCTTGCCCTGCTGGGCAAGGGCCTGTCGGCCGCGACCTTCGGAGACCTGCTGGCCCAGGTGCTCGCGACCTGGAAACAGCTGAAGGCCGTGCTGCAGGCCGCGCCCGCGCCCGGCCAGGTGCGCGAGGCCGATGGCCTGGCCGAACGCCTGCTGCAGGATGCCGAGCGCCTGACCGCCAGCCTGGAGAGCGCCGGCTCGGTGGCGCCGCTGCAGGTGCTCAACATGGCCGGTCGCCAGCGCATGCTCTCGCAACGCTTCGCCAAGCTGGCGCTGATGGACCTGCTGGACACCGACACCGGGGCCAGCGCCGACGAACAGGCCACGCGCGAGGCCGCCACCACCGCCGCGCAGCGCGACTTCGAGCAGGGACTGGCCTACCTGAACCGCATTCCCCTGTCCACGCCCGACATCCGCCAGGCGCTGGAGGCCGCCACGCAGGACTGGCAACAGATGCTGGCCGCCGCGCCCAAGGGTGGCCGGCGCCCGGCCGGCCGCGACCGCCTGGCCCGCCTGGACACCATTGCCACGGCCAGCGAGAGCCTGCTCGAATGTTTCGAGCAGCTGTCGGCCAAGTACGAGCACAGCATGCAGATGCTGATGGGCTAGGCTGGCATGGCGTTCCCCAGGCTCCGCCGCTGCGCGGGTCGCTGCCCCCCGAGGGGGCGGTTTCGCCTTGGGACGGTCCGGCGGCGAATCGGGATACCCCACGCTCCGCCGCTGCGCGGGTCGCTGCCCCCGAGGGGGTGGTTTCGCCTTGGGACGGTCCGGCGGCGAATCGGGGGCGTGCACCAAACCTGGGCATTCTTCTTGCTTATGGTGGTGCATGGCTTTTGACATCGACATCGGTTTCGTCTCACAGACCGGGCGCAAGGACAGCAACGAGGATTTTTGTGCCGCGATGCTGCCGACCGAAGGGCAGGCGGACATGGGCTCCATCGTGGCCATTGCCGATGGCGTGAGCGCGGGGGGCATGGGCCGCGAGGCGGCGCAGACCACGGTGACCAGCCTGGTGCGTGACTACTACGGCACGCCCGAAACCTGGGACACCACCGTCGCGCTCGATCGCATCATTGGTGCACAGAACACCTGGCTGGCCGGCATCAACCGTCGGCGCCAGCCGGTGATGGGCCTGACCACACTCACCGCTCTGGTGCTGCGTGGCCAGTCCTACACGCTGGCGCACGTGGGCGACTCGCGTTGCTACCTGCTGCGCGATGGCCAGACGCAACTGCTGACACACGACCACGTGGTCAACCACCCCGATCTCAAGCACCAACTGCTGCGCGCGGTGGGGGCCGAGGATCACCTGGTGGTCGACTATGTGCAGGGCGAACTGCAGGTGGGCGACACCTTCGTGATGCTGACCGATGGCGTGCACGGCAAGGTGCCCGAGCGCAAGCTGGCCGAATGCGCCGGCCAGCCCAGCGCCCAGGCCGCCAGCGAGGGCCTGGTGGAAACCGCACTGGCCGCTGGCAGCGACGACAACGCCACCGCCATGGTGGTGCGGGTGCTCGGCTTGCTGGACCCCAACCTGCAGGACGCCGGCCGCGACGCCCTGGCGCTGCCGGTGCCGCCGCGCCTGAAGCTGGGCGAGGCCATCGACGGCTTGCTGGTCACCGCCACCGTGGCCGACAACGGCGTCAACCTGCTCTACCAGGTGCGCGACCCTGCCTCACAACAGCTGTACGCGCTCAAGACCCTGCACCCCGGGCGCGCCCACGACCAGGATGAACGCGCCATGCTGGCGCACGAGGCCTGGCTGGCCAAGCGCATGCGTTCGTCGCAGGTGGCGGAGCACCTGGTCCACATCCACGACAGCCTGCCCAACCGCCAGCCGCGCAGCGCCTACTACCTGCTCTACGACTGGCATGGCGGCGAGACCCTGCAGCAGATGCTGGATCGCCAGCAGCGTTTCGGCCCGGTGCAGGCCGTGGGCACCGCCATGCAGGCGTTGCGCGTGCTGGGCCGACTGCACCGCCAGGGCGTGATCCACCGCGACATCAAGCCCGCCAACCTGCACCAGGGTGACGACGGCGTGCTGCGGGTGCTGGACCTGGGCGTGGCGCTGACCGGTCGCGAACCCGAGAGCATGCGCCGCCTGCACGCCGGTACGCCCAGCTACGTGAACCCCGAGCAATGGGGCTACAACAGCCGCGTGCCGGCGGGCGGCGAAGCCGACAAACAGCTGCCCAACGCGCAGAGCGACCTGTTCGCGCTCGGCGTCACGCTGTACCAGTTGCTCACCGGCAAGCTGCCGTATGGCGAGGTGCTGCCCTACCAGGTGGGCCGCTACTACCGCGACCCGACACCGCCGAGCCGGCACAACCCGGAGGTGCCGATCTGGCTGGACCACGTGGTGCTCAAGGCCGTGGCGCGCGACGAGATTCTGCGCTTCGAGACGGCCGAGGAATTCCTGCTCGCGCTGGAGCGTGGCGCGTCGCGCCCGCTGACCATGCCGCCGGCGTCGGCCCTGCTGGACCGCGATCCCACCATGCGCTGGAAGCTGATGCTGGCCCTGAGCCTGCTGTTGAACCTGATGCTGGTGTACTGGCTGCTGTTCCTGCCTCGGTGAGGGGGCTGCCTGCCATGGCGGCGGCCACGCCGGTTCACCCCCGAAGGAAGGCCAGAAGCGCATCGTTGAACGCGGGCGCATGCGACAGGTTCAGCCCGTGTGGCGCGCCGTCCACCGTCACCAGTTGGCTGTGTCCCACGGCGCGGTGGGTGCGCAGGCCCGAGATTTCGATCGGCACGATCGCATCGGCCGTGCCGTGGACCACCAGCGTGGGCACGGTCACCCGCCGCAGGTCCGCGCGGAAATCGGTCGTGCTGAACGCGTCCATGCATGCCAGTGCCGCGTGTGGCGCCGACTGGTGGCACAGGGCGATGGCATCCGTGCGCTGCGACTCGGTGACCAGCAGTGTGTCCTTGGCCGAGAAGAAGTCCCGGGTGAACTGCTCAAAAAACGTGCCACGGTCCAGCTCGAGTGCCTGTCTCTTCTGCTGCACCTTCTCGGGCGTGAGTGGCCCCTCGGGGTTGTCAGCCGTTTTCCTCAGGTAGGGCGGCACGGCCGCGGCAAACACCACGCTGTGCAGGCGCGACTCGCCGTGCCGGGCCACGTAGCGCGCCACTTCTCCGCCGCCCATTGAAAAACCCACCAGCGTCACATCCTGCAGCCCGCAACGGTTCATGACCTGCTGCAGGTCATCGGCCAGTGTGTCGTAGCCGTAGCCCGACGCGGGTTTGTCGGAGCGGCCGAAGCCCCTTCGGTCGTACGCGACCACGCGGTAGCCGGCGGCGCGCAGCGCCGACACCTGCGGCTCCCAGGCCTGTGCCGACAGTGGCCAGCCATGGATCAACACCAGCGGCCGGCCGCCGCCACCGCTGTCCTCGATGTGCAGCCGCACGTTGGCCATGGACGCCGTGTTGGTGTCATGCGAATCCGCCGCATCCACCATCGTGCCAGCGGCGGCTCCCCCGAGCGCGCCGGCGACGGCGCCCAGTGCGGCACCCACCACCCCCCCCGCAGGGCCGGCCACCATGACGCCGAGGGCGGCTCCCGTGGCCGTGCCGGCCACCACACCGCCGCCCATCAGCACCGAGTTCGCCTCGCGCGCGGCTTCCTGGGGCGCCAGCGCATGTTGGGCGGCGGGGTCCGGGTCCTGCGACGGAATGCCGTGGCCGGGAAGGGCTTGTTCGGCAAGGTCTTCATCGGCGCCCGTGGTGCGGGTGGGCAAGGTGGCGATGGGGCTCATGTGTCTCTCCTGAGTGTGTTGACGACGGAACGACCACGAGGCTGGTGCCGTGACCGGTGTGTGACCTTATGCCCGCGCCAGCGCGCCTGTCCGTGCGGCAGCGGACGGTCGCCGCGCCATGTGTGGCCTTGTCGCCGTGACGGCTTACCGGGTCAAGGCCGCTTCGAGCTGCGCCTTGTTCATCTTCGAGCGCCCCTTCACGCCGCGTTGCCGGGCCTCATCGCGAAGCTGGAGCAGCGTTCGGCCACCCGGACCTTGATGCGAACGCTGGCCACCGCGCCGGCCCGATGGCATGTCGTTGAGCGACGAGGCGCTGGCCGTTGCGGACTCGCCGTGTTGTGCCCGCGCCTTGTTGACCACACGCGCTGCGATCTCCTCGGCCACGGGCTCGGGCCTGCCCCGCTCGAGCAGGCTGTCCTTGATGTGCACGTATTGGCGCTTGCGTTGGGCGCTCCAGGCGTTTGGTGGCATGACGGGTCCTCGCAGGCCAGGGCGCAGCCGGCGGCGCTCGGCGAGCGCCGTGTATGCACGCGGAAGCGGATGGTCGCCGTCCCGGGTTGCCGTGTCTGTTCTTCAGCACACAGAGCCGACGGATCGGCCTGTCCGGGGCCACGGGGGGTGGCAGGGGCGCCGGCTGCGATCCCCCACCGGCTGCGCAGTTCACGCGCTGCGCGCGCGGCCTCCCTTTTTGTGTCTCAGAAAGTGGGGCCAGGTGCTGGCGCACCTGTCTGCTGCGCAGATCACGCGCTGCGCGCGCGGCCTCCCTTTTCTGCCCAGGTGCGGGTCCAGCGCACTTGCATCTTGCGCATCACGGCCAGCATCAGCAGCGAGAAGATGGCCATGGCGACGAAGCCGGGCAGGAAGCTGTCGGTGTGCTGCTTGGCCTGACCCATCATGGCGGGCACCAGGCCGCCGCCCAGGGCGCCGATTTCACCGATCATGGAGCCGGCCACGGCGGTGGACATGGGCCAGCGCAGGGGCACCAGCTGGAACAGCGCGCCGTTGCCCGCGCCCAGGGCGGCGAAGCAGACGATGAGCAGCAGCGTGGTCAACACGATGGAGTGCGCCGACAGGCCAACACCCACCAGCGCGAAGGAGACGACAACGAGCACCACGGTCAGGGTGTTGACGCCGCCCCAGTGGTCGGAAATCCAGCCGCCGAAGATGCGCACCACGGCGCCCATGAGGGCCGCCAGCATGGTCAGCTGGCCGGCTTGCACCTTGCTCACGCCAAACTGGTCGTGGTAGTAGGTGGGCAGGAAGGTGGTGACGCCGATGAAGCCGCCGAAGGTGACGACGTAGATGAGGCTGAACACCCAGCCGTCTTTTTCCAGCAGGCAGGCCAGGTGGTCGCGCAGGCTGGCGTGTTCGTCGCGGTCGGGGGGCTCCTTGGCCATGAAGGCCACCACCAGCATGGGCACCAGGGTGGCGATGGCGGCAAAGCCGTACACCGTCTGCCAGCCAAACTTCAGCGCCAGTGGCGGCGCGGTGAGGGCGGCGATGGCGGTGCCCACGTTGCCCGCGCCCACCAGGCCCATGGCGAGGCCTTTGTACTTGGGCGGATACCAGCCGGCGCCCAGCGACATGGCAACGCCGAAACTGGCGCCGGCCACGCCCAGCAGCAGGGCCAGCTTGAGCATGTCGTCGTAGGTGCTGACGAAGAAGTAGCCAAAGGCCATGGTGAAGCAGATCAGGCTCAGCTCCACCAGGGTGGCCGTCTTGCGACCCACGTACTGCGCCAGCAGGCCCAGCGGGAAACGCATGATGGCGCCGGCCACGATGGGGATGGACAGCAGCAGCCCCTTCTGGGCCGGCGTGAGGTTGAACTGCTCGCTGATGAAGGGCGCCATGGCGCCGTTCATGACCCAGATCACGAACGAGAACGTGAGGTAGAAGAAGGCGGCAAACAGTGTGGGGCTGTGTCCGCTGGCAAGAAAGGAACGGAATCCGGCCATGGTGTGCTCAGGGTGGTGGCTAGGGGGAGGGGCTGCCTGTCCAGCCCGCGCACCGGCGTGGCGGTGGGCGGGGCAGGGTGGGCGTGGATGCGCCGGCCGCGGGGTCGGGCAATACCAGTGGGGTGAGGCCTTCGTCAGCCTCGTGGTGCCACATGCAAACTCCGTGCCTGTACCGCTCGCGGGCCAAGGCCCGGCGTCCGGCCATCTTGCACCAGCATGGTGAAAACGGATCCCGAAGCGCCCATGAAAAAAGGGACGCGCCTCGCGGCGTGCCCCTTTTTGGGTGGTTGGACCTCAGGCCACTTTTTCCACGTGTCCCTGGCGCGTGTAAAGGAAATCGATGACGGCCTTGCGGTACTGCTGGTACTGCGGGTCGTCGGCGAGGGCCACGCGGTTGCGCGGGCGCGGCAGCTCGACGCTGAGGACCTCGCCGATGGTGGCGGCCGGGCCGTTGGTCATCATCACGATCTTGTCGCTCAGCAGCACGGCCTCGTCGACGTCGTGGGTGACCATCACCACCGTGGCCTGGGTCTGGGCGACGATGTCCAGCAGTTCGTCCTGCAGCTTGGCGCGGGTCAGGGCGTCGAGCGCGCCGAAGGGCTCGTCCATGAGCAGCACCTTGGGTTCCATGGACAGGGCACGGGCGATGCCCACGCGCTGCTTCATGCCGCCCGAGATTTCACCGGGGCGCTTCTGCGCGGCCGGCGTCAGGCCGACCAGGGCCAGGGCGGCGTCGGTGCGGGCCTTGAGCTGGGCGCGGTTCTCGGTGGCGCCGAACACGCGCTCGACCGCCAGGTAGATGTTCTCGAAGCAGGTCAGCCAGGGCAGCAACGAGTGGTTCTGGAACACCACCGCGCGCTCGGGGCCGGGGCCGGCGATCTCGCGGTTGGCGCACAGCAGGGTGCCGGCGGTGGGCGTGGTCAGGCCGGCGATCAGGTTGAGCAAGGTGGACTTGCCACAGCCCGAATGGCCGATCAGCGCCACGAATTCGCCCTTGGCGACGTTGAGGTGGATGTCGCGCAGGGCCGGGAACAAACCCTTTTTGGTCTTGAAGGTCTGCTCGACGTTCTGGATCTCGATGTACTTGCTGGTCAGGTTGTCGCTCATGATTTCACTTCCTCGAAGGTGAAGGCGGTGGCCAGTTTGATGAGCGCGAACTCCAGCACCAGACCCACGATGCCGATGACGAAGATCGCGATGATGATGTGCTGGACGTTGAGGTTGTTCCACTCGTCCCAGACCCAGAAGCCGATGCCCACGCCGCCGGTCAGCATCTCGGCCGCCACGATCACCAGCCAGGCCGTGCCCACGGCCAGGCGCACGCCGGTCAACATGTAGGGCAGCACGGCGGGGAAGAGGATCTTGGTCAGGATCTTCCATTCGCTCAGGTTCAGCACGCGGGCCACGTTCATGTAGTCCTGCGGCACGCGCTGCACGCCCACTGCGGTGTTGATGACCATGGGCCAGATGGAGCAGATGAAGATGGTCCAGATGGCGGCCGGGTTGGCGCCCTTGAAGACCAGCAGGCCGATGGGCAGCCAGGCCAGCGGCGAGACAGGGCGCAGCAGGCTGATGAGCGGGTTGAACATGCGCGACAGGAAGCTGAAGCGCCCGATCATGAAACCCACCGGTATGCCGATCGCCGCCGCCATGCCGAAGCCCACGGCCACGCGCTGCAGCGAGGACAAGACGTTCCAGCCGATGCCCTGGTCGTTGGGGCCGTTGCGGTAGAAGGGGTCGCTGAACAGTTTGACGGCGGCCTCCCAGGTGGTGGCCGGCGAGGGGATGCTGCTGCCGGTGGAGACCGACACCAGGGCCCAGATGCCGATCAGCAGGCCGAGGCCGAACAGCGGCGGCAGGACGCGCAGCCACAGGCCGCGCCAGTCGAAGGACGGGCGGCTGGGTGCCGCCGCGACGGGGGCCGTCACGGGGGGGGCCTTGGCGGCGGGCCGCGCGGCGGCCGAGGGCGTGGCGGTGCTGGTGTTCATGGAACTCGCCTCCAGGGGTGAGTGAAAAACGGCGCTGACCATGGCTGTCTCCTTCAGGCTTTCACTTTGAAACTGTCGGCGTACTTGACCGGGTCCTTGCCGTCCCAGGTCACGCCGTCAATGAACTTGTGCGTGCGCAGGTCGCTCTTGGGCAGGCTGACCTTGGCGGCGCTGGCGGCCTGCTTGTAGATGTCGATGCGGTTGATGGACTTGGCCACGTTCAGGTAGTCCGGGTGGTCCTTCATCAGGCCCCAGCGCTTGTGCTGGGTCAGGAACCACATGCCGTCGGACAGGTAGGGGTAGTTCACCGCGCCGTCGTTGAAGAACTTCATGTGGTTGGGGTCGTCCCAGGTCTTGCCCAGGCCGTTCTGGTAGCGGCCCAGGATGCGCTGGTTGATGGCGTCCACGCTGGTGTTCACGTAGGCGCGGTCGGCGATGGTCTCGGCCATCTTCAGCTTGTTCTGCAGGCCGGCATCGATCCATTTGCTGGCCTCCAGGATGGCGGCGGTCACGGCGCGCGCCGTGTTGGGGTTCTTCTGCACGAATTCGGACGTGGTGCCCAGCACCTTTTCGGGGTGGTCCTGCCAGATGTCCTGCGTGGTCACGCCGGTGATGCCGATGCCGTCCATGATGGCGCGGTGGCCCCAGGGCTCGCCCACGCAGTAGCCGTCCATGTTGCCCACGCGCATGTTGGCCACCATCTGCGGCGGCGGCACGGTGATGATCTTGGCGTCCTTCATCGGGTTGACGCCATAGCTGGCCAGCCAGTAGTACAGCCACATGGCGTGGGTGCCGGTGGGGAAGGTCTGGGCGAAGGTGTATTCGCGCTTTTCGCTGCCCATCAGCTTGGCCAGCGAGGCCCCGTCCACCGCGCCCTTGTCGGCGATCTTCTTGCTCAGGGTGATGGCCTGGCCGTTGTGGTTCAGGTTCATCAGCACGGCCATGTCCTTCTTGGGGCCTGCCGTGCCCAGGTGCACGCCGTAGATCAGGCCGTACAGCACGTGGGCCATGTCGAGTTCGCCGTTGACCAGCTTGTCGCGCACGCCGGGCCAGCTGGCCTCCTTGGTGGGGATGATCTTGACGCCGTACTTCTGGTCGATGCCCAGCACCGATGCCATGACCACGCTGGCGCAGTCGGTCAGCGGGATGAAGCCGATCTTGACTTCCTTCTTCTCGGGGGCGTCGGAGCCGGCGGCCCAGGCGCCGTGGTGGCCCAGCGTGCTGAACAGGGCACCGGTGGCCAGTGCGCCCCCGGTCTTGATGAAGTCGCGGCGCGAGGCGGCCGCGGTGGCGGCGCTGGTGCCTGCAACGGGGGGGTTTGCCGGTGTGTCCATGGTCAACTCCTGTAAGCCAATAAAAAAATGCGGTTCCGGAAAGCACAACGGCGTCCATCTTCGGAGTGCGGATGCACTGCGATGACGGACGCCGTTGTCCTGTGTCTGGCTGACTGTTGGCACCCACCGCCCTTGGCGGGTGCCGCACCAAGGACTAAGCAGTTTGTGTGCCAGGTCGGTGTGGCGGGTTGAGGACCGAAGATGGCGCCTGAATGGGCCGGTGCAGAGGGTGCAAGCCACTTGTTGGTGCATCCCGCCGGGGGCAGGCACAGCTCTTGTGCGTTGCAGCATCCGGCGCTCCGCCGGGGTCAGTACACCGTCAGCGTTCGGTCTGTGGCAGGTCCGCCAGGGCCAGCACCGACTCGGCCACGTCCACCAGGCGCCGGTTCTGGTTCATGGCCAGCTGGCGCAGGGTCTTGTGGGCCTCGGCCTCGCTGATCTGGCGTTGCGCCATCAGCAGGCCCTTGGCGCGCTCGACCAGCTTGCGCTCGTTGAGGCTGGCGCGCGTGGTGTCGAGTTCCGCCGACATCGCCTGCAGACGCTTGGCCTGTGCCTGCACCAGGTCCAGCACGGAACGGTCGAGGTGCGAACCCAGCGGGTAGCTGGGCGCTGCCGGCGTGGCGTCCTGGGGTTCGTCGAAATAGGACAGCGACACGGCTTCGTCCGGTGTGCCGGCCACGTGGCTGTGGATGCCGTCGAGCGCGCTCAGCTCGTGTTCGAGGTTGTCGCGCCGGAGTTCGCACAGCGCCCGCAGGTCGGCGCTCAGGTGGTCTTCCACCGCCTTCATCGCGTTCATGCGGTCGGTGCAGATGTCGAACCAGCGCTGGCTGAGTTCGGGATTGAGGGGCCCGCGTTCGCCGGCGGTGCACAGGATGCGGCGCATGCGTTCCAGCGCGGCCTGGGTGCTGGGCACGTCGCAACGCTGCCACAGGGCCACCGCGTCGGGGTGGGCGAACTGGGCAAAAACCTCCAGCGCCCGCTCCTGCGAGTCGATCAGGTAGAGCAGCCGCTGCTGACCGGCGCCGTCGACCTGGCCGCTGGCGAACAGGGCGGAGCCGGTGGCGCGCTCCTGGCCCGCGAACTCCTTGCTCTGCATGAAATTGAACAGGCCCACCAGCAGGCGCGAAATGGCCGGATCGCTGGCGGTGTCCGCCGCCTCGAAGATCACCGCCAGCAGGCCGGCGATCAGGCGTGTGTAGGCGGCCGACGAGCGGGTGGGCGTCCACGCCCCCGACGCCACCTGCTGGCGCAGGGCGGGCAGGGCGGCCAGGCCATGCAGCACGTAGGCGATGCGAGCAAACAGGCGCGCGCCGTGGCCCAGCCGGGCGGCCTCGGTGTCGAGCCGGTCAAAGTGCGCGCACAGCGCGGACTGGGCGGCCCCGGTGTTGGCCACCTGCGCCAGCCGCTCGGCGCCAAAACGCTGGCCAGCCGACGCCAGGTACAGGTTGCTCATGCCACGCTCGCGCTGCAGCTCGTGGACCAGCCCGGCGCTGGCGTCCACCAGGGTGGCGGTCAGCGTCAGCTGCTGCAGCTCGGCGATTTCACAGCGCTTGGCTGCCAGGAGGAAATGGAGGCCTGATTTCATGGTGCGCCCTGGGTGCAGCAATAACCGTGCCCTGTTGCGGTGCATCCGGGGCACACCCGCCGCTTACACTCGGCGCCATGTTGATCCTGGGTATCGAATCGTCCTGCGACGAAACCGGCGTGGCGCTGGTGGACGCCTCCGTGGCCGCCACCGCCGCCGGTGTGCCGCGCCTGCTGGCGCACGCCCTGCACAGCCAGATCGCCATGCACCAGGCCTATGGCGGGGTGGTGCCCGAGCTGGCCAGCCGCGACCACATCCGCCGCGTGCTGCCGCTGAGCACCGAGGTGCTGACGCAGTCCGGCCGCACGCTGGCCGAGGTCGATCTGATCGCCTTCACCCGTGGCCCCGGCCTGGCCGGCGCCCTGCTGGTGGGGGCCGGGGTGGCGGTGGCCATGGGTGCCGCGCTGGGCAAACCGGTGCTGGGCATTCACCACCTGGAGGGGCACCTGCTGTCGCCTTTTCTGAGCGCTGATCCGCCCGAATTTCCCTTCGTGGCCTTGCTGGTGTCGGGTGGTCACACCCAGCTGATGCGGGTGGACGGCGTGGGCCGCTACGAGCTGCTCGGCGAGACCATCGACGACGCCGCCGGCGAGGCCTTCGACAAATCGGCCAAGCTGCTGGGCCTGGGCTACCCGGGCGGGCCGGCCTTGTCGCGCCTGGCGCAGCAGGGTGACGGCACGGCCTTCAAGCTGCCGCGCCCGCTGCAGCACAGCGGCGACCTCGACTTCTCGTTTGCAGGCCTCAAGACGGCGGTGCTGACCACGCTCAAGAAACAGCTGGCCCAGCACGATGTGGCCACGGTGGCCGATCTGCCGCCCCAGGTGGTGGCCGACATCGCGGCGTCCACTCAGACCGCCATCGTCGAGGTGCTGGTCAAGAAGGCGCTGGCGGCGGTGGCCCAGAGCGGCCTCAAGCGCCTGGTGGTGGCCGGTGGTGTGGGCGCCAACAGCCTGCTGCGCCAGCAGCTCAACGCCGGCTGCGCGGCGCGCCGGGTGCGCGTGCATTACCCCGAGCTGGACCTGTGCACCGACAACGGCGCCATGATCGCCCTGGCCGCCGGCATGCGCGCCCAGGCCGGCCTGCTGCCCGCCGCCGAGGCCGGCATGAGCTACCGGTTCGACGTCAAGCCGCGCTGGCCCCTGTCCGAGCTCGCCAGCCAGCCTGTTTGAATAGAAAGCACACCGTTCATGAGAGACATCGTCAGCGCCCTGGAGGGCTCCCGCATCCGCGAGGTGGCCAACGAAGGCCTGGGCCGCGAGGGCGTGCTCAAGTTCTGGTTCGGCGAAAGCGACGAGGTCACGCCGGCCTTCATCCGCGAGGCCGCGATCGCCTCCATCAACGAAGGCGAGACCTTCTACGCCCACAACCTCGGCCTGGTCGAGCTGCGCGAGGCCCTGGCGGCCTACACCGCGCGCCTGCACCCGGCCCAGCCCGCCGCGGCGCTGGCCGAGCGGCTGGCCGTCACCTCTGGTGGCGTCAACGGCCTGATGCTGGCCTGCCAGGCGCTGGTGGACGCGGGCGATGAGGTGGTGGCGGTGACGCCGGTGTGGCCCAACCTGGTGGCGCAGCCGGCCATCATGGGCGCCATCGTGCGGCGCGTGCCGTTGCGCGTGGGCGCGGGCGGCGCCTGGCAATTGGATCTGGAAGAGCTGCTGGCCGCCATCACACCACGCACCCGCCTGCTGGTGGTCAACGCGCCCAACAACCCCAGCGGCTGGACCCTGAGCGCCGACGAGCAGCGCGCCATCCTGGCGCACTGCCGCCGCACCGGCACCTGGATACTGGCCGACGAGGTGTACGAGCGGCTGTATTACGCCCCAACAGCCAACGGCTGCGCGCCGAGTTTTCTGGATCTGGCCGAGCCCGATGACCGGCTGGTGGTCACCCACAGCTTCTCCAAGAGCTTTCTCATGACCGGCTGGCGCCTGGGCTGGCTGGTGATGCCGCCCGGGCTGACCGCGCCCATGGGCAAGCTGATCGAGTTCAACACCTCCTGCGCGCCGGTCTTCGTGCAGCGCGCCGCGCTGCAGGCCCTGGCCCGCGCCGACGAGGTGACCCCCGCCCTGGTGGCTCATCTCAAGACCTGCCGCGACACCCTGGTGCCTGCGCTGCAGGCCCTGCCCGGCATCGAGGTTGCCACGCCGCTGGGCGGCATGTACGCCTTCTTCCGCATCCAGGGCCAGGACGACTGCCTGGACGTGGCCAAGCGCCTGGTGCGCGAGGCCGGCCTGGGCCTGGCGCCGGGCAGCGCCTTCGGGCCGGAAGCCGCCGGCTGGCTGCGCTGGTGCTTCGCCAGCCGCGACACCGGTCGCCTGGTGGAAGGTGTGGATCGACTCCGGCGCTGGCTCGGGCTATAATCACCGGTTGCTGCCCGTTTGGGCGGCATCTTCACGCCTGCTGTGGCGCCGCCGACCGGGATCTGTCCCGGGGCTGCGGACCCGCTGCGACAGGTCGCATGTCACTCTAGGAAATCGAAATGATCGCTCAATCCATCAAGGCCGAAGTCATTGCGGCCAACGCCCGTGGCGCTGCCGACACCGGCAGCCCCGAAGTCCAGGTCGCCATCCTGACCGCTCGCATCAACGAACTGACCCCCCACTTCAAGACCCATGCCAAGGACCACCACGGTCGTCGCGGTCTGCTGCGCATGGTCAGCCGCCGCCGCAAGCTGCTGGACTACCTGAAGTCGCGTGACGCCGACCGTTACGTGGCCCTGATCGCCAAACTGGGCCTGCGCAAGTAATTGCTCTAGCCAAGTGGCCAAAAACGCCTGGGTTGGTTCGCTGGCTCAGGCGTTTTTCGCTTCTTTTCCGCGTTAGTTCATCGGAAACACCACCACAGCAGAGCGAAGCTGTGTCATTCCAACGGGTCTGCCCCAGGCCCGCAGCCCCGCTGGAATGGCATCGTGTTCTGCAACTGTGGGTTCCGGGCACCGGGTGCTGCCACAAGCACCTCATCTCCAGGAGAACCACATGACCATGTTCAACAAAGTCACCAAGACCTTCCAGTGGGGCCAGCATTCGGTCCGCATGGAAACCGGCGAGATTGCCCGCCAGTCCAGCGGCGCCGTGCTGCTCGACATGGAAGGCACCGTGGTGCTGGCCACCGTGGTGGCCAAGTCCGACGCCAAGGCCGGCCAGGACTTCTTTCCGCTGACCGTCGATTACATCGAGAAGACCTACGCCGCCGGCAAGATCCCCGGCAGCTTCTTCAAGCGCGAAGGCCGCCCGAGCGAACTCGAGACCCTGACCAGCCGCCTGATCGACCGTCCGATCCGCCCGCTGTTCCCCGAGGGCTTCTTCAACGAAGTGCAGGTGGTCATCCACACGCTGTCGCTGAACCCCGAAGTGGACGCCGACATCGCCGCCATGATCGCCACATCGGCCGCCCTGTCGGTCTCGGGCATCCCCTTCAACGGCCCCATCGGCGCCGCCCGCGTGGGCTACGTCAACGGCCAGTACGTGCTGAACCCGGGCCAGACCGAGCGCAAGAACTCGTCCATGGACCTGATCGTGGCCGGCACCCAGGCCGCCGTGCTGATGGTCGAGTCCGAAGCCCAGCAGCTGAGCGAAGAGATCATGCTCGGCGCCGTGGTGTTCGGCCACGAGCAGGGCAACATCGCCATCGCCGCCATCAACGAGCTGGTGCGTGACGCCGGCAAGCCCGAGTGGAACTGGCAGGCACCGGCCAAGGACGAGGCCCTGATCGCCAAGATCGACGGCCTGGCCAAGGCCAAGCTCGAAGCCGCTTACCAGATCCGCAACAAGCAGGCCCGCACCCAGGCTTGCCGCAGCGCCTATGCCGACGTGATGGCCGCCCTGAAGGCCGAAGGCGTGGCCTTCGACAGCGTGGCCATCGAAGGCCTGCTGTTCGAGATCGAAGCCAAGATCGTGCGTGGCCAGATCCTGGCCGGCGAGCCCCGCATCGACGGCCGCGACACCCGCACCGTGCGCGCCATCGAAATCCGCAACGGCGTGCTGCCGCGCACCCACGGTTCGGCCCTGTTCACCCGCGGTGAAACCCAGGCGCTGGTCGTGGCCACGCTGGGCACCGACCGCGACGCCCAGCGCATCGACGCCCTGGCCGGCGAGTACGAAGACCGTTTCATGCTGCACTACAACATGCCTCCCTTTGCCACTGGCGAAACGGGTCGCGTGGGTTCGCCGAAGCGCCGCGAAATCGGCCACGGCCGCCTGGCCAAGCGCGCCCTGGTGGCCGCGCTGCCGAGCAAGGAAGAGTTCCCCTACACCATGCGTGTGGTGTCGGAAATCACCGAATCCAACGGCTCGTCGTCCATGGCCTCGGTCTGTGGCGGCTGCCTGGCGCTGATGGATGCCGGCGTGCCCATGAAGGCGCACGTGGCCGGCATCGCCATGGGCCTGATCAAGGATGGCAACCGCTTTGCCGTGTTGACCGACATCCTGGGTGACGAAGATCATCTGGGCGACATGGACTTCAAGGTCGCCGGGACCACCAACGGTGTGACCGCGCTGCAGATGGACATCAAGATCCAGGGCATCACCAAGGAAATCATGCAGGTCGCGTTGGCCCAGGCCAAGGAAGCCCGCATGCACATCCTGGGCAAGATGCAGGACGCCATGGGCGAAGCCAAGACCGAAGTGAGCAACTTCGCGCCCAAGCTGTTCACCATGAAGATCAACCCCGAGAAGATCCGCGACGTGATCGGCAAGGGCGGCGCCGTCATCCGCGCGCTGACCGAGGAAACCGGCTGCCAGATCAACATCGAGGAAGACGGCACCATCACCATCGCCGCCACCGACTCGACCAAGGCCGATGTGGCCAAGAAGCGCATCGAAGCCATCACCGCCGAAGCCGAAATCGGCAAGGTCTACGAAGGTCCGATCACCAAGATCCTGGACTTCGGCGCCCTGGTCAACATCCTGCCCGGCAAGGACGGCCTGCTGCACATCAGCCAGATCGCCCACGAGCGCGTGGAAAAAGTCACCGACTACCTGCAGGAAGGCCAGATCGTCAAGGTCAAGGTGCTGGAGACCGACGAGAAGGGCCGCATCAAGCTGTCCATGAAGGCCCTGGCCGATCGCCCGGAGCGCACGGAGCGTGCCGACCGTGGCGCGGCCGACGCCGCTGCACAACAGCAGCAGCAACAGCAGCAATAAGGCGGAGCTGCGCCATGGCCACCATGCAAGCTGTGGAGATCGCCGCCTTTGGCGGGCCCGAGGTCTTGCAACTCTGCGAGCGCCCCCGGCCCGAGGCTGGGGCGGGCGAGTTGTTGATCCGTGTCGGCGCGTCGGGCGTGAACCGCCCGGACGTGCTGCAACGCACCGGCAACTACCCTGTCCCGCCGGGTGCGTCCGATCTGCCCGGCCTGGAAGTGGCTGGTGTGGTCGAGTCCGGCGACGCGGCGGCCCTGGCCGCCGCCGGCCTGAAGCTGGGCGACCGCGTCTGTGCGCTGGTGGCCGGTGGCGGCTACGCGCGGTACTGCGTGGCGCCCGTGGGCCAGTGCCTGCCGGTGCCGGCGGGCCTGTCCGACGTCGAGGCCGCGTCGCTGCCCGAGACCTTTTTCACCGTCTGGAGCAACGTGTTCGACCGTGCCCACCTGGCGGCCGGCGAAACCCTGCTGATCCAGGGCGGCTCCAGCGGCATCGGCGTGACCGCCATCCAGATGGCCAAGGCGCTGGGCGCGCGCGTGATCGTGACCGTGGGCAGTGAGGACAAGGCGCAGGCCTGCCGCGCGCTCGGCGCCGACCACGCCATCAACTACAAGACGCAGGACTTCGTGCGCGAGGTGGCCGACTTCACCGGTGGTGCCGGTGTCAACGTCATCCTCGACATGGTGGCTGGCGCCTACGTGGCGCGCGAGATCGACTGCCTGGCCGATGAGGGCCGCCTGGTCATCATCGCGGTGCAGGGCGGGACCAAGGCCGAGTTCAATGCCGGTGCCGTGTTGCGCCGCCGCCTCGCCATCACCGGCTCGACGCTGCGCCCGCGTCCGATCGCCTTCAAGGCGGCCATTGCTCAAGCGCTCAAGGCCCGCGTGTGGCCGTTGATCGAAAGCGGTGCCATCAAGCCCGTGATCCACAGCGTGTACCCGGCCGCAGAGGCGGCCCGGGCCCATGCGCTGATGGAGTCCAACCAGCACATCGGCAAGCTGGTGCTGAGCTGGGCCTGAGGGTCCGCCAGACATCACACGTTTCGGGAATCAAGAGATGAAGAAGCTCATCGTCGGCAACTGGAAGATGAACGGCAGCCTGGCGGCCAACGAGACCTTGCTGCAAGGTGTCCTGGCGGGGCTGGGGGCCGAAGACCAGTCGGTGCTGGTGGCGGTGTGCGCCAGCGCGCCCTACCTGTCGCAGCTGCAGCAGCGCCTGGGCCAGGGTCCTGTCGCCTGGGGCGCGCAGGACGTGTCGGCCCACGAATCGGGTGCCTACACCGGCGAGGTCGCTGCGGCCATGCTGCGTGAATTCGGCTGCCGCTACGCCATTGTGGGTCACTCCGAGCGCCGCCAGTACCACGGCGAGACCGACGAGGCCGTTGCGGCCAAGGCGCAGCGCGCGCTGGCGGCGGGCATCACGCCCATCGTCTGCGTGGGCGAAACGCTGGCCGAGCGCGATGCCGGCCAGACCGAAGCCGTGGTCAAGCGCCAGCTGGCCGCCGTGATCCACACCGTGGGCCATTGCAGCAGCGAGATCGTGGTGGCCTACGAGCCTGTCTGGGCCATTGGCACCGGCCGCACGGCCACGCCAGAGCAGGCGCAGGCGGTGCACCATGTGCTGCGTGCGCAGGTGGCGGCGGCCACGGTCAATGCCGACAAGCGCGTGCACATCCTCTATGGCGGCAGCATGAACGCCGCCAACGCGGCCAGCCTGCTGGCCATGCCCGACATCGACGGCGGCCTCATCGGCGGCGCGTCGCTCAAGGCGCCCGACTTTCTGCAGATCATTCGCGCCGCCCGCAGCTGAGCCGCTGGCGTGACGCTTTTCGACTTTTTGGAGCAAACATGAGTGTGTTGATGACAATCCTGCTGGCTGTGCAAATCCTGGCGGCGGTGGGCATGATCGGGTTGATCCTGATGCAGCATGGCAAGGGTGCCGATGCGGGTGCCGCCTTTGGCGGCGGTGGCGGTGGCTCGGCCAGCCTGTTCGGAGCCTCCGGCAGCGCCAATTTCCTGTCGCGTGCCACGGCTGTGCTCGCGACCCTGTTCCTGGCCTGCACGTTGGGCCTGGCCTACTTCGGCAACCTGCGTCCGGCAGCGCCTTCGGGCAGCGTGCTGGAGACCGCGCCGGTGCCCGTCGAGGCCGCGCCGGCTGCCGCCGGTGGCGCGCCCGCAACGCCTGCCCCGGAAACCGCGCCTGCCAAGCCGCAGATTCCTGCGCAGTAAGCGCCTTGTCATCCTGGGTGGGGGTGTGTGCATCCGCATCCCCCGCCTTCCCTGCCGGGCGGGTGCGCGGCCAGCTGATTTTCAGTGGCCGTGTCCAAAAACCCGTGTGGTTTCAGGGTAAACTCCAATGCTTGTCAGCAAGCCCGCAAACTTCCCTCGTGGGCTTGGCGATCTGACGATGACTGACAAATGCCGACGTGGTGAAATTGGTAGACACGCTATCTTGAGGGGGTAGTGGCGAAAGCTGTGCGAGTTCGAGTCTCGCCGTCGGCACCAATCATTGGCACACATGGCACCGCAGTGGTGTCACTGGTACACGCAAGATGAACCTCGACCAATACCTGCCCGTTCTTCTGTTCATCATTGTGGGTATCGCGGTCGGTGTGTTACCGCAATTGTTGGGCTACATCCTGGGTCCCAACAAGCCCGACGCGGCCAAGAACTCTCCCTACGAATGTGGCTTCGAGGCCTTCGAAGACGCGCGCATGAAGTTTGACGTGCGCTACTACCTCGTCGCCATCCTGTTCATCCTGTTCGACCTCGAGATCGCGTTCCTGTTTCCCTGGGCTGTGGCGCTCAAGGACGTCGGGGTGGTCGGTTTCTGGTCGGTGGTGGTCTTCCTGGGCATTCTGGTCGTGGGTTTTGCCTACGAGTGGAAAAAAGGCGCCCTGGACTGGGAATGACGGGTCGCACCCTAAGGAACACAGCACATGATTGAAGGCGTCCTGAAAGAGGGCTTTGTCACCACCAGCTACGACTCGGTGGTGAACTGGGCCAAGACCGGTTCGTTGTGGCCCATGACCTTTGGTCTGGCCTGCTGCGCGGTCGAGATGATGCACGCGGCGGCAGCCCGTTACGACATCGGCCGCTTCGGCTCCGAGGTCTTCCGTGCCAGCCCGCGCCAGTCCGATCTGATGATCGTCGCCGGCACGCTGTGCAACAAGATGGCGCCCGCGCTGCGCAAGGTCTACGACCAGATGAGCGAGCCGCGCTGGGTCCTGTCCATGGGCTCCTGTGCCAACGGCGGTGGCTACTACCACTACAGCTATTCGGTGGTGCGTGGCTGCGACCGCATCGTGCCGGTCGACGTCTATGTGCCGGGCTGCCCGCCCACGGCCGAAGCCCTGCTGTACGGCATCATCCAGCTGCAGCAGAAGATCCGCCGCACCCAAACCATCGCGCGCGCCTGAGGGACTCCCATGAGTGAATTTGCCATCCGGCCCGAGGCCATCCAGGATGCGGTTGTGGCCGCGTTGGGCGACAAGGTCCGCCGCATCGACGTGGCGCTGGGCGAGGTGACGTTGCATGTGGCGCCGGCCGACTACCTGGCCGCCATGGCCACCCTGCGCGATGCGCCGGGTTGCCGCTTCGACCAGCTGATCGACCTGTGTGGCCTGGACTACTCCACCTACCGCGACAGCGTGTGGGAGGGGGCCCGTTTCTGCGTGGTCTCGCACCTGCTGTCGGTTGAGTTGAACCAGCGCCTGCGCGTCAAGGTGTTCTGCGCCGACGACGAACTGCCGGTGGTGGACTCGGTCAACGACCTGTGGGCCTCGGCCAACTGGTTCGAGCGCGAGGCCTTCGACCTCTACGGCATCGTCTTTGAAGGTCACAGCGACCTGCGACGCATCCTGACCGACTACGGTTTTGTCGGCCATCCCTTCCGCAAGGACTTCCCGGTTTCGGGTCATGTGGAAATGCGCTACGACGCCGAGCGCCAGCGCGTGGTCTACGAGCCGGTGTCCATCGAGCCGCGCGACATCACGCCGCGCATCATCCGTGAAGACAACTACGGAGGTCTGCACTGAGCACACCGTGCAAAGTGGGATGACACATGGCAGAAATCAAGAACTACACCCTGAACTTCGGTCCGCAGCACCCGGCCGCCCACGGCGTGTTGCGCCTGGTGCTGGAGCTCGACGGCGAGGTCGTGCAGCGCGCTGATCCGCACATCGGCCTGCTGCACCGCGCCACCGAAAAACTGGCCGAGAGCAAGACCTTCATCCAGTCGCTGCCCTACATGGACCGGCTGGACTACGTGTCGATGATGTGCAACGAGCACGCCTACTGCCTGGCCATCGAAAAGCTGCTGGGCCTGGAAGTGCCCATCCGCGCGCAGTACATCCGCGTGATGTTCAGCGAGATCACCCGCCTGCTCAACCACCTGATGTGGCTGGGCTCGCACGGCAACGACTGCGGCAGCTCCACCATCCTGATCTACGCCTTCCGCGAGCGTGAAGACCTGTTCGACATGTACGAGGCGGTGTCGGGCGCGCGCATGCACGCGGCCTACTTCCGTCCAGGCGGCGTCTACCGTGACCTGCCGGACAGCATGCCGCAATACCGCGTCAGCAAGATCAAGAACGCCAAGGCGCTGGCGCAGATGAACGAGAACCGGCAGGGCTCGCTGCTGGACTTCATCGACGACTTCACCCAGCGTTTCCCGACCTACCTGGCCGAGTACCACACGCTGCTGACCGACAACCGCATCTGGAAACAGCGCACCGTCAACGTCGGTGTGATGGCGCCCGAGCGTGCCATCAACCTGGGTCTGACCGGCCCCATGCTGCGCGGCTCCGGCATCGCCTGGGACCTGCGCAAGAAGCAGCCCTACGACGTCTACGACCGCATGGAATTCGACATTCCGGTGGGCAAGACCGGCGACAGCTACGACCGCTACCTCGTCCGCATGGAAGAGATGGCCCAGTCCAACCGCATCATCCAGCAGTGTGTTGCGTGGTTGCGGGCGAATCCGGGTCCGGTCATCACCGACAACCACAAGGTGGCGCCGCCGTCGCGCGAGGCGATGAAGTCCAGCATGGAAGAGTTGATCCACCACTTCAAGCTCTTCACCGAAGGTTTCCACGTGCCCGAAGGCGAGGCCTACGCCGCGGTCGAGCACCCGAAGGGCGAGTTCGGCATCTACCTCGTGAGCGACGGCGCCAACAAGCCCTACCGCCTGAAGATCCGTCCACCCGGCTTCGTGCACCTGGCCGCGCTCGATGAGCTGGCCCGCGGCCACATGCTGGCTGACGCGGTCGCCATCATCGGCACGCTGGACATTGTTTTTGGGGAGATCGATCGATGATCACCGACGCCACCCGTGCGCGCTTTGACCGCGAAGTCGCCAAATACCCACCCGAGCAGGCGCAGTCGGCCGTGATGGCCTGCCTGTCCATCGTGCAGCAGGAGCAGGGCTTCGTCAGCACCGACGCCGAGCGCGAGATCGCCGAGTACCTGGGCATGCCGGCCATGGCCGTGCACGAGGTCACGACGTTCTACAACATGTACAACCAGCGGCCGGTGGGCAAGTTCAAGCTCAACGTTTGCACCAACCTGCCGTGCCAGCTGCGCGACGGCCAGAAGGCGCTGCATTACCTGGAGGGCAAGCTGGGCGTGCACATGGGCGAAACCACGGCCGACGGCCTGTTCACCCTGCAGCAGAGCGAGTGCCTGGGCGCCTGCGCCGATGCGCCGGTGATGCTGGTCAACGACCGCCACATGTGCAGCTTCATGAGCAACGAAAAACTCGACCAGCTGGTCGCCGGACTGAAGGCTTCGGAGGGACGCGCATGAACGCGAACCAGGTGCTCGAACAGTTCCAGGCCACCGGTGTCCAGACCTGCTTCCACGACCGCCACATCAACCCGCAGATCTACGCGGGCCTGAACGGCGCCAACTGGAGTCTCAAGGACTACGAAGCGCGAGGCGGCTACCAGGCCCTGCGCAAGATCCTGGGCAAGGATGGCTCGGCCCCCCACGCCGAGACCGGCGTGTCCGGCATGACGCAGGACCAGGTCATCGCGGTGGTCAAGGAGTCGGCCCTGCGCGGCCGCGGTGGCGCCGGTTTCCCCACCGGCCTGAAGTGGAGCTTCATGCCGCGCCAGTTCCCGGGCCAGAAGTACCTGGTCTGCAACTCGGACGAGGGCGAGCCCGGCACCTGCAAGGACCGGGACATCCTGATGTACAACCCCCACATCGTCATCGAAGGCATGGCGATCGCCGCCTACGCGATGGGCATCAACGTGGGCTACAACTACATCCACGGCGAGATCTTCCAGGTCCACGAGCGCTTCGAGGCAGCCCTCGAAGAGGCCCGCGCGGCCGGCTACCTGGGCGACAAGATCATGGGCAGCGACTACAGCTTCCAGCTGCACAGCCACCACGGTTTTGGTGCCTACATCTGCGGCGAGGAAACCGCGCTGCTCGAGTCGCTGGAAGGCAAGAAGGGCCAGCCGCGCTTCAAGCCGCCGTTCCCGGCCAGCTTTGGCCTGTACGGCAAGCCGACCACCATCAACAACACCGAGACCTTCGCGGCCGTGCCCTGGATCATCCGCAACGGCGGCCAGGCCTACCTCGAATGTGGCAAGCCCAACAACGGTGGCACCAAGATCTTCTCGGTCAGCGGTGACGTCGAGCGTCCGGGCAACTACGAGATCCCGCTGGGCACCCCCTTCAGCAAGCTGCTGGAACTGGCCGGTGGCGTGCGCAAGGGCCGCCAGCTCAAGGCCGTCATCCCCGGCGGCTCGTCGGCACCGGTGCTGCCCGCGCACATCATGATGGAATGCACGATGGACTACGACTCCATCGCCAAGGCCGGTTCCATGCTGGGCTCGGGCGCCGTCATCGTGATGGACGATTCGCGTTGCATGGTCGAGTCGCTCAAGCGCCTGTCCTACTTCTACATGCACGAGAGCTGCGGTCAGTGCACCCCCTGCCGCGAAGGCACGGGCTGGCTGTTCCGCCTGGTCGACCGCATCCACAACGGTCAGGGCAAGGCGGCCGACATGGGCGTGCTGGACAACGTGGCCGAAAGCATCATGGGGCGCACCATCTGCGCCCTGGGCGATGCCGCCGCCATGCCGGTGCGCGCCATGATCAAGCACTTCCGTCCCGAGTTCGAGCACTTCATCGAACACAAGACGCCCCTGGTCAAGACGGCCGCCTGAGCGCGTGTCACCCGCGTGAGAACACAACATGGTTGAAATCGAACTCGACGGCAAGAAGGTGGACGTGGCCCCCGGCAGCATGATCATGCATGCGGCCGAAAAGGCGGGCAGCTACATCCCCCATTTCTGCTACCACAAGAAGCTTTCCATCGCGGCCAACTGCCGCATGTGCCTGGTCGACGTGGAAAAGGCGCCCAAGCCCATGCCGGCTTGCGCCACGCCCGTCACCCAGGGCATGATCGTGCGCACCAAGAGCGACAAGGCGATCAAGGCCCAGCAGTCGGTGATGGAATTCCTCCTCATCAACCACCCGCTGGACTGCCCCATCTGCGACCAGGGCGGCGAGTGCCAGTTGCAGGATTTGGCCGTGGGCTACGGCGCGGGCAAGTCGCGCTACGAGGAAGAAAAACGCGTCGTTTTCCACAAGGACGTCGGTCCGCTGATCTCCATGGAGGAGATGAGCCGCTGCATCCACTGCACCCGCTGCGTGCGCTTCGGCCAGGAAGTGGCCGGCGTGATGGAGCTGGGCATGTCGCACCGGGGTGAACATTCCGAGATCGAGACCTTTGTCGGCCAGTCGGTGGACTCCGAACTGTCGGGCAACATGATCGACATCTGCCCGGTGGGCGCGCTGACCAGCAAGCCCTTCCGCTACAGTGCCCGCACATGGGAGCTGTCGCGCCGCAAGTCGGTGAGCCCGCACGATTCCACCGGCGCCAACCTGATCGTCCAGGTCAAGAACCACCAGGTCATGCGTGTGGTGCCGCTGGAGAACGAGGCCGTCAACGAATGCTGGATCGCCGACCGCGATCGCTTCAGCTACGAAGCCCTCAACGGCGACCAGCGCCTGACCGCACCCATGCTCAAGCAGGGTGGCGAGTGGAAGACGGTCGACTGGCAGACCGCGCTGGAGTACGTGGCCAACGGCCTCAAGCAGATCAAGAACGATTTCGGCGCCCAGGCCATCGGCCTGCTGGCCAGCCCGCACAGCACCGTGGAAGAACTGGCCCTGGCCAGCGCCCTGGTGCGTGGCCTGGGCAGCGCCAACGTCGACCACCGCCTGCGCCATGCCGACTTCGGCAACAGCACCGGCGTGCGCTGGCTGGGCGCGCCCATCGCGTCCCTGTCCACCCTGCAGCGTGTGCTGGTGGTGGGCTCGAACCTGCGCAAGGACCACCCGCTGTTCGCCCAGCGCATCCGCCAGGCGGCCCGCAAGGGCGCCCAGGTGAACGCGGTCAACAGCCGCGTGCACGACTGGGCCCTGCCGGTGGCCAACACCCTGGTCGCCGAGAGCGGCGTCTGGGTCCAGGCGCTGGCCCAGGTGGCAGCGTCCATCGCCCGTGAAAAAGGCATCGCCTCGCCCTGGAACATGGCCACCAGCGTCGAGTCCGACGCCATCGCCCGTTCACTGCTGGGTGGCGAGCGCAAGGCCGTGTTGCTGGGCAACGCCGCCGCGCACCACGCCTTCGCCGCCAGCCTGCTGGCCGTGGCGCAGTGGGTGGGTGAACAGACCGGTGCGTCGGTCGGCTACCTCACCGAAGCCGCCAACACCGTCGGCGCGCAGTGGCTGGGCGTCCTGCCGGGCAACGGTGGCCAGAACGCGGGTCAGATGCTGGCCGGTGGCCTCAAGGCCGCCCTGCTGCTGAACAACGAACCCGTGTTCGACAGCGCGGCCGGGCAGGGGGCCATCGCCGGGCTGGAACACGCCCAGATGGTGGTGAGCCTGAACCCCTTCAAGGCCAACCTGGACGTGGCCGACGTGCTGCTGCCCATCGCACCCTGGACCGAAACCCCGGGCAGCTTCGTCAACGCCGAAGGTCTGCTGCAGAGCTTCTACGCTGTGGCCCGTCCGCTGGGTGACACCCGCCCGGCCTGGAAGGTGCTGCGCGTGCTGGGCAACCTGCTGGGCCTGCCGGGCTTCAACCAGGAAACCGCCCAGGACGTGCTGGCCGAGGTGCTGGCGCAACGTGGACTGACGGGCCAGAAGGCGCCGCTGCAGCTGCCTGCGTCCGCCCTGAGCAACACCACCTCGGTGGCCGCCGACCTCTCGCCCGTCTCGGGCCAGCCGGCCCAGGCCGCCATCTACCAGCTCGACGGCACGGTGCGCCGCGCGCCGTCGCTGCAACTGACCGCTGACGCGCGTGCCGCGCAGGAGGCCCTGGCATGATCGACGCGATGTACAACGCCGGCCTCGGGCTGCTCTCGGCCCACTGGTGGACGGCCATCGTCTGGCCCGTGTTGTGGGCCCTGATCAAGATCGTCGCCGTGCTGGCGCCCCTGATGGGCGCCGTCGCTTACCTCACGCTGTGGGAGCGCAAGCTGCTGGGCTGGATTCAGGTTCGCCACGGTCCCAACCGCGTCGGCCCCATGGGCCTGCTGCAGCCCATCGCCGATGCGCTCAAGCTGCTGACCAAGGAACTGATCCAGCCGACCGCCGCGGCCAAGGGGCTGTTCCGTCTCGGTCCCATCATGGCCATCATGCCCGCGCTGGCGGCCTGGGTCGCCATCCCGTTCGGGCCCGACGCCATCCTGGCCAACATCAACGCCGGCCTGCTGCTGATCATGGCCATCACCTCCATCGAGGTCTATGGCGTGATCATCGCCGGCTGGGCGTCCAACTCCAAGTACGCCTTCCTGGGCGCGCTGCGTGCCTCGGCGCAAATGGTGAGCTACGAAATCGCCATGGGCTTCTGCCTGGTGGTGGTCATCATGGTGTCGGGCAGCCTGCACCTGGGCGAGATCGTGGCCGCCCAGGGCCGTGGCATGGCCGCCAGTGCCGGCCTGACCTTCCTCTCCTGGAACTGGCTGCCGCTGCTGCCCATCTTCATGGTCTACCTGATCTCCGGCGTGGCCGAGACCAACCGCCACCCCTTCGACGTGGTCGAAGGCGAGGCCGAGATCGTGGCCGGCCACATGGTCGAGTACTCGGGCATGGGCTTCGCCATCTTCTTCCTGGCCGAATACGCCAGCATGTGGCTGGTCTCCATCCTGGCCGCGCTGATGTTCCTGGGCGGCTGGCTGCCTCCGATCGACAGCATCCTCTTCAACTGGGTCCCGGGCTGGATCTGGCTCGGTATCAAGACCTTCCTGGTGGTGTCCATGTTCATCTGGATACGTGCCACCTTCCCGCGCTTCCGCTACGACCAGATCATGCGTCTGGGCTGGAAGATCTTCATTCCCGTCACGCTGGTCTGGTTGCTGGTGGTGGGCGGCTGGATGATGACCCCGTGGAACATCTGGAAGTGAGAAAGCACTGACATGACCGCTGCTTCCATCAAGGACTTCATGTCCTCCTTCATGCTGGCCGAGTTGTTCAAGGGCATGGCCCTGACTGGCAAGTACATGTTCCGTCGCAAGGTGACGGTGCAGTTTCCCGAGGAAAAGACGCCGCTGTCGCCGCGTTTCCGCGGCCTGCACGCCCAGCGCCGCTATGACAACGGCGAAGAACGCTGCATCGCCTGCAAGCTGTGCGAAGCTGTGTGCCCGGCCATGGCCATCACCATCGAATCCGACGTGCGCGATGACGGCACCCGCCGCACCACCCGCTACGACATCGACCTGACCAAGTGCATCTTCTGCGGCTTCTGCGAAGAGGCCTGTCCGGTGGACGCCATCGTCGAAACCCACATCTTCGAGTACCACGGTGAGAAGCGGGGCGACCTTTACTTCACCAAGGACATGCTGCTGGCCGTGGGCGACCGTTACGAAAAAGAGATCGCCGCCGCCAAGGCCGCCGACGCTCCCTACCGCTGACCGTCCTTCGCTCAATGCTCAACGCACAACGCTGAAATCCCATGGACGTCACAACCGGTTTCTTCTACTTCTTCTCGGCGGTGCTGCTGTTCGCGGCCTTCCGGGTCGTCACGGCGCGCAACCCCGTGCACGCGGTGCTCTACCTCATGCTGGCCTTCTCCCAGGCGGCGGCGGTGTGGATGCTGCTCAAGGCCGAATTCCTGGCCATCACCCTGGTGCTGGTCTACCTCGGCGCCGTCATGGTGCTGTTCCTCTTCGTCGTGATGATGCTGGACATACGCATCGAAGGCGACCGCTGGGGTTTCTGGCAGAACTTCCCGCTGGCCCTGCTGATCGGTGGCGTGATCGCCATTGAAATGGGCGCCATCCTGTCGGGCGGTTTTGGCTCCGTCACGCTGAGTCCGGCCGCCGCCGCCGGACAGATCGAGAACACCAAGGAACTGGGCAAGCTGCTCTACACCAGCTACCTGTACCCGCTGGAAATCGCCGCCGTGATCCTGCTGGTGGCCATCATCGCCGCCATCGCCCTGACCCTGCGCCAACGCAAGGACAGCAAATTCGTTGACGCCTCCGAGCAGGTGCGCGTCAAGGCGCGCGACCGCCTGGCCGTGGTGCAGGTGGCGGCCACCCGCGAGGCGCCGGTCCCCGCCCCGGCTGTTGAGGAGAAACAGGCATGACCCTGACGCTGACCCACTTTCTGACACTGGGCGCCATCCTGTTCACCCTGTCGGTGATCGGCATCTTCCTGAACCGCAAGAACCTGATCGTGCTGCTCATGGCCATCGAGCTGATGCTGCTGGCCGTCAACATGAACTTCGTCGCGTTCTCCCATTACCTGGGCGACATGCATGGGCAGGTTTTCGTCTTCTTCATCCTCACCGTGGCGGCGGCCGAGTCGGCCATCGGCCTGGCCATCCTGGTCCTGCTGTTCCGCAACAAGTCCTCGATTCGCGTCGATGAGCTCAACGCCCTCAAGGGTTGAGCCGGGCTTAGAAAGAACGACACCACAATGACAACAAGCCTCTCCGCAAGCACCTTGCTGGCCGTTCCGCTGGCGCCCCTGGTCGGCTCCCTGGTGGCCGGCATCCTGGGCACCACCTTTGGCGGCAACGTCATCGGCCGCAAGGCATCGCACACCGCCACCATCCTGGGCGTCTTCGTCGCCATGGTCCTGTCCTTCCTGACGCTCAAGGACGTCATGCAGGGCGCGCGCTTCAACGCCACCATCTACGAATGGATGGTGATCGGCGGGCTCAAGATGGAGATTGGCTTCCTGGTCGATGGCCTGACCGCGATGATGATGGTGGTGGTCACCTTCGTCTCGCTGATGGTCCACCTCTACACCATCGGCTACATGGAAGAAGACGAAGGCTACAACCGCTTCTTCGCCTACATCTCCCTGTTCACCTTCTCCATGCTCATGCTGGTCATGAGCAACAACCTGCTGCAGCTGTTCTTCGGATGGGAAGCGGTGGGTCTGGTGTCCTACCTGCTGATCGGTTTCTGGTTCAACAAGCCCACTGCCATCTTCGCCAACATGAAGGCCTTCCTGGTCAACCGCGTGGGCGACTTCGGCTTCATCCTGGGCATCGGCCTGATCGTGGCCTACACCGGCACCCTGAACTACGCCGAGGTCTTCGCCAAGGCGCCCGAGCTGGGCAAGCTGGGCTTCCCGGGCACCGAGTGGCTGCTCATCACCGTGATCTGCATCTGCCTGTTCATCGGCGCCATGGGCAAGTCGGCCCAGTTCCCGCTGCACGTGTGGCTGCCCGACTCGATGGAGGGCCCGACCCCGATCTCCGCGCTGATCCACGCCGCCACCATGGTGACGGCCGGCATCTTCATGGTCTCGCGCATGTCGCCGCTGTTCGAGCTGTCCGACACCGCGCTGAGCTTCATCATGGTCATCGGCGCCATCACCGCGCTGTTCATGGGTTTCCTGGGCATCATCCAGAACGACATCAAGCGCGTCGTGGCCTACTCCACGCTGTCGCAGCTGGGCTACATGACGGTGGCCCTGGGCGCCTCGGCCTACTCGGTGGCGGTGTTCCACCTCATGACCCACGCCTTCTTCAAGGCTCTGCTGTTCCTCGGCGCCGGCTCGGTCATCATGGGCATGCACCACAACCAGGACATCCGCTGGATGGGCGGCGTGCGCAAGTACATGCCCATCACCTGGATCACCTCGCTGCTGGGCTCCCTGGCCCTGATCGGCACGCCCCTGTTCTCGGGCTTCTACTCCAAGGACAGCATCATCGAGGCGGTGCACTTCAGCCACCTGCCGGGGTCGGGCTTCGCCTACTTCGCGGTCATGGCCGGCGTCTTCGTGACCGCCTTCTATTCCTTCCGCATGTACTTCCTGGTCTTCCATGGCGCCGAGCGCTACGACCAGAACCCCGACGCCCACCACGGGCACGACGAGCACCACCATGACGACCACGGCCACCATGGCGACGCCAAGCCGCACGAGTCCCCCTGGGTGGTGTGGGTGCCCCTGGTGCTGCTGGCCATCCCCTCGGTGCTGATCGGCTTCTTCACCATCGAACCCATGGTGATCGGCAAGTTCTTCGCCGATGCCATCACGGTGAACGCGCAGGCCCACCCGGCCCTGGCCGAATTCGCCGAGGAGTTCCACGGCCCGCTGTCCATGGCGCTGCATGCCTTCAGCACCGCGCCGCTGTACCTGGCCCTGGCCGGTGTGGCGCTGTCCTACTACATGTACATGGTCAACCCGGCGCTGCCGGCGGCCATCAAGCGCAGCGTGATGCCCGTCTACAACCTGCTCGAGAACAAGTATTACCTCGACTGGATCAACGAGAACATCCTCGCCAAGGCCGCCCGCGGCCTGGGCACCGGCCTGTGGAAGGGCGGCGACCAGGGCCTGATCGAAACCGGCGTGGTCAACGCCAGCTGGAAGATCGTGGGCGCGGTGTCGGCCGTCGTGCGCAAGGTGCAGAGTGGCTACATCTACCACTACGCCATGGCCATGATCCTCGGCGTGTTCGTGCTGATGACGTATTTCGTGTGGCTCGCCAAGTAAGGAGAACAAGAACATGGGTTTGCTGAGCCTTGCGATTTGGACCCCCATCGTTTTCGGGGGTGTGCTGCTGGCACTGGGACGTGATGAACAGGCGGGCATGGTCCGCTGGATCGCGCTGGTGGGCGCGCTGGCCGGCCTGGCCGTGACGCTGCCGATCTACGGAGGCTTCGAGCTGGGCACGTCGGCGATGCAGTTCGTCGAGAAGTCGCCGTGGATCGAACGCTTCCACATCCACTACCATCTCGGCGTGGACGGCATCTCGCTGTGGCTGGTGCCGCTCACCGCCTTCATCACCGTCATCGTGGTGCTGGCCAGCTGGGAAGCGATCACCGAACGCGTCCACCAGTACATGGGCGCCTTCCTGATCCTGTCGGGCCTGATGATCGGCGTCTTCGCCTCGCTGGACGCGATGCTGTTTTACGTTTTCTTCGAAGCCACGCTGATTCCGATGTACCTGATCATCGGCATCTGGGGCGGACCGAACAAGATCTACGCCGCCTTCAAGTTCTTCCTCTACACGCTGCTGGGCTCGCTGCTCATGCTGGTGGCGCTGATCTACCTGTACAACCAGGCGGGTGGCAGCTTCGACCTGCTGACCTGGCACAAGCTGCCGTTGGGCGCCACCGCGCAGACGCTGCTGTTCTTCGCCTTCTTCGCGGCCTTTGCGGTCAAGGTGCCGATGTGGCCGGTCCACACCTGGCTGCCCGACGTGCACGTCGAGGCGCCCACCGGCGGTTCCGCCGTGCTGGCCGCCATCATGCTCAAGCTGGGCGCCTACGGCTTTCTGCGTTTTTCCATGCCCATCGCGCCCGATGCGTCGCACGAGTGGGCCTGGCTGATGATCGCGCTGTCGCTCATCGCCGTGGTCTACGTGGGCTTGGTGGCCATGGTCCAGCAGGACATGAAGAAGCTGGTGGCCTACTCGTCGGTGGCCCACATGGGCTTCGTGACGCTGGGCTTCTTCATCTTCAACGACCTCGGCATGGCCGGCGCCATCGTGCAGATGATCGCCCACGGTTTCGTGTCGGCGGCGATGTTCCTGGGCATCGGCGTGTTGTACGACCGCGTGCATTCGCGCCAGATCGCCGACTACGGCGGCGTGGTCAACACCATGCCCAAGTTCGCCGCCTTCGCGCTGCTGTTTGTCATGGCCAACTGCGGCCTGCCGGGCACGGCCGGTTTTGTCGGTGAGTGGATGGTGATCCTGGCGGCGGTCAAGGCCAACTTCTGGATCGGCCTGGCAGCGGCCTCGGCCCTGATCTTTGGCGCGGCCTATTCGCTGTGGATGTTCAAGCGGGTCTACCTGGGCGCGCCGGGCAACGACCACGTCAAAGCGCTGCTCGACATCAACGCCCGCGAATTCCTGGTGATGGCGCTGCTGGCGGTGGCCGTGCTCTACATGGGCGTGCATCCCAAGCCCTTCACCGACGTGATGGATGGATCGGTGGCGGAGTTGCTGCGTCATGTGGCCATCTCCAAACTGAAATGACGACACCCGATCGAAAGACAAAAAGCGATGATTGACAACCTGAGCTGGGTGACGGCCTACCCCGAACTGCTGCTGCTGGCCATGGCGTGTGTGATCACGCTGCTGGACCTTTCCGTCAAGACACCCCAGCGCGGCGCCACCTATGTGCTGACCCTGCTGACGCTGGGTGCGGTCGCCTGGCTGCACGCGGTGTACGCCCTGGGCGGCGAATCCATCATGGGCTTCGGCGGCATGATCGTGAGCGACCCCATGGGCCACTGGCTCAAGTGCTTCGCCGCGCTGGCCGTGATGGTCACCCTGGTCTACGGCCGCAGCTACGGTGCGCAGCGCGACATGCTGCGTGGTGGCGAATGGTTCTCGTTGTCGCTGTTCGCGCTGCTGGGCATGTTCGTCATGATCTCGGGCCACAACTTCCTGGTCATCTACCTGGGCCTGGAGCTGCTGACCCTCTCCAGCTACGCGCTGGTGGCCCTCAAGCGCGACGATGGCACGGCCACCGAGGCCGCCATGAAGTACTTCGTGCTGGGTGCGCTGGCCAGCGGCTTCCTGCTCTATGGCCTGTCCATGCTCTACGGCGCCACCGGGTCGCTGGACATCGCCGAGGTCGTCAAGGCCGTGGCGGCCGGCACCGAACGCCACCAGGTGCTGGTGTTCGGCCTGGTCTTCATCGTCGCCGGCCTGGCCTTCAAGCTCGGTGTGGTGCCCTTCCACATGTGGGTGCCCGACGTCTACCACGGTGCGCCCACCTCCATCACCCTGATGATCGGTGGCGCGCCCAAGCTGGCCGCCTTCGCCATCGTGATCCGCCTGCTGGTCGAAGGCCTGCTGCCGCTGGCGGTGGACTGGCAACAGATGCTGGCCGTGCTGTCGGTGGTGTCGCTGCTGGTGGGCAACCTGGCCGCCATCGCGCAGACCAACCTCAAGCGCATGCTGGCCTTCTCCACCATTGCCCAGATGGGTTTCATGCTGCTGGGCCTGCTGGCCGGTGTGGTCGATGGCCAGGGCGGCAACATGGCCAACGCCTACAGCGCGTCCATGTTCTACATCATCACCTACGTGCTGACCACGCTGGGCACCTTCGGTGTCATCCTGCTGCTGGCGCGCAAGGGCTTTGAATCCGAAGAGATCACCGACCTGGCCGGGCTCAACGCCCGCAGCCCGCTGTATGCCGGTGTCATGGCCATCTGCATGTTCTCGCTGGCCGGCGTGCCGCCGCTGGTGGGTTTCTACGCCAAGCTCTCGGTGCTGCAGGCGCTGATCGCGTCCTCGCACGCCGGCTACATCGGCCTGGCCGTGTTCGCCGTGATGATGTCGCTGATCGGCGCCTTCTACTACCTGCGCGTGGTCAAGGTCATGTATTTCGACGCACCGGCACAGACCGCTGCCATCGAAGCCGGCGCGGACGTGCGCGCGGTGCTTTCCGTCAACGGCGCCCTGGTGCTGGTGCTGGGCATCGTGCCCGGTGGCCTGATGGCCCTGTGCGGTCAGGCCATCGCCGTGTTGCTGCGTTGACGGCCGCTGGCTCGACGTGAACGCTTCGACGTCTGTCTGGTTGATCGTGTTGTTGGCGGTGGTGGGTGCCAACCTGCCATTTGTCAACGAGCGCTGGCTGGCGGTGTGGCCCCACGCGGGTCGCAAGGCCTGGTGGCAGCGCCTGTTCGAACTGGTGTTGTTGTACCTGTTGGTGGGCGGTGTCGGCCTGGCGCTGGAGCAGCACGAGGGTCAGATCTATCCCCAAGGCTGGGCTTTCTACGCCACCACCGGGGCCTTGTTCCTCACGCTGGCCTTTCCTGGTTTTGTCTGGCGCTACCTGATGCGCCGGCGCTGAGCCGTTCGCAGCGGACGGCCATGGACACGTTCGAGGGCAAGGACGCCCACCTGAGCGAACACACCCTGCACAGCGAAGACCTGCTGCACGGGCATTTCCTGCACATCAAACGCGACACCGTGCGCCTGCCTGGCGGCGAGCAGGCCACGCGCGAATACGTGGTCCATCCCGGCGCCGTGATGGTCATCGCGCTGTTCGACGACGGCAGGGTGCTCCTGGAGCGCCAGTACCGCTATCCCATGCAGCGGGTGATGATCGAGTTTCCCGCCGGCAAGCTGGACGCCGGCGAAACCTCACTGCGTTGCGCCCAGCGCGAACTTCAGGAAGAAACCGGTTACCGTGCCAGCGAATGGGCGCGCGCGGGGGTCTTGCACCCTGTTATCTCCTACGCCACCGAGTTCATCGACATCTGGTTCGCCCGCGGCTTGAGCGCCGGCGAGCGGCACCTGGACGCCGGCGAGTACCTCGACGTTTTCACCGCCGCCCCGGCCGAGTTGCTGGCCTGGTGCCGCGACGGCCAGGTGACCGATGCCAAGACCCTCACCGGCGCCTTGTGGCTGCAGAACGTGTTGCGCGGCGACTGGACGCTGGACTGGCAAAGCCCGACTTGACACCGTGGTGGGGGCCGAGGCGGATAATCGGGGCATGAAAGTTCTGAACCTGCGCTGCAACGCGCAGCATCCGTTTGAAGGCTGGTTCGGCTCCGAGGCCGACTTCCAGGACCAGCTCGCGCGTGGCCTGGTGGCCTGCCCGATGTGTGGCGACACCCGGATCGAGAAACTGCTGTCCGCGCCCCGCATCAACCTGGGCGCGGCTCAGCCGCCTCAAGCCAAGGGCACTGCGAACGTGGCCGCCGCGCCATCGGCACCCGTGGCCATGGACCCCGGCATGGACACCGCCGCCCATGCGCGTTTTCTGCGCGCGCTGCGCGAGGTGGTGGCCCGGGCCGAGGACGTGGGCGAACGGTTCGCCGACGAGGCCCGCCGCATGCACCACGGCGACACCGAAGCCCGCCAGATCCGCGGCCAGGCCAGCCTGGCCGAAACCCTGGAACTGCTGGAAGAGGGCGTGCCCGTCCTGCCCCTGCCGGCCGCTCTCAAGGAAACGCTGCAGTAGGCCAGTGCCAGAACCCCATCCGCGTCCGGCGCGCCAGGTGTTGGACCGGGAGACACCGCCGGGCCGGCTTTGCCGGACGGCTGGTGTCGCCCCCTTGAGGGGGGATTCGCGCTACACGCAGTGAGCGAGAAACGGGTGTGGTCAGGGATACAAGCCGCGCAGGTCGCGCGAGTGCAGGATGCGTTTGCAGGCGACGATGAAGGTGGCGGTGCGCAGGCTCACCTTGTGGTCTTCGGCCACCTGCCAGACGGCGGCGAAGGCCTCGCGCATCACCTTGACCAGGCGGGCGTTGATCTCGTCCTCGGTCCAGAAGAAGCTGGAGAAGTCTTGCACCCACTCGAAATAGCTGACCGTCACGCCGCCGGCGTTGGCGATCACGTCGGGCAGCACCAGCACGCCGCGGTCGTGCAGGATGTCGTCGGCCTGGGGCGTGGTCGGGCCGTTGGCGCCCTCGATCACCAAACGCGCGGTGATGCGACCGGCGTTGGCTTCCGTGATCTGGCCTTCCAGCGCAGCCGGGATCAGGATGTCGCAGGGCACGTCCCAGAACTTGTTTTTGTCCAGCACTTCGGCCGGTGCGAAGCCGGCCACGCCGCCGGTTTCGGCCACGTGGGCCATCAGCGCCGGCACATCTAGCCCGGCTTCGCGGTAGATGGCGCCGGTGTGGTCCTGGACCGCCACCACGCGGGCACCGGCCTCGGCAAACAGCTTGCCGGCCACGCCGCCCACGTTGCCGAAGCCTTGCACGGCCACACGCGCGCCTTTGATTTCAAGGCCGATGCGGCGGGCGGCTTCCGCGCCCACGGTGTAGACACCTCGGCCGGTGGCTTCGCGCCGGCCCAGCGATCCGCCCAGGTCGATCGGCTTGCCGGTCACCACGCCGGTGGACGTGGCACCCTCGTTCATCGAGTAGGTGTCCATCATCCAGGCCATGATCTGCTCGTTGGTGTTCACGTCCGGCGCCGGGATGTCCTTGGTCGGGCCGATGATGATGCCGATCTCGCTGGTGTAGCGGCGCGTCATGCGCTCCAGCTCGCCGCGCGACAGGGTCTTGGGGTCGACACGGATGCCACCCTTGGCGCCGCCGTAGGGCACGTTGACGGCCGCGTTCTTGATCGACATCCAGGCCGACAGCGCCATCACCTCTGACAGGGTCACGTCCTGGTGGAAACGCACGCCGCCCTTGCCCGGGCCGCGCGAGGTGTTGTGCTGCACGCGGTAGCCTTCGAAGTGGGCCACGGTGCCGTTGTCCAGGTGGATGGGCACGTCGACGATCAGGGCGCGCTTGGGGCGCTTGAGGGTCTCGACCCAGCGGGCCAGGTTGCCCAGGTAGGGCGTGACGCGGTCGACCTGCTGCAGGTAGATGCCCCAGGGGCCGAGGTGGTCGGCCTGCAGGTAGGAGGGCAGGGCGTGGACGGGAAGCACGGGGCTGGGTGCGGTCATGGGGGCTCCAGAAGTGTCGGTCTCGATGCCTTTGCATCGGGTGACGGGAGCTTAGGCTTCTGCCCGGACGCTGTCCAAGGCCAAGTTGCCATCTGGTTATGCAATAAATTTATAGTTTTGATTCAACTGTTGAACTGCAGCGCCGCCAGACCGGCGTACAGGCCTCCGAGGGCCACCAGCTCGGCGTGGCTGCCTTGCTCGACCACGCGGCCATGGTCCAGCACCACGATGCGGTCGGCCCGCTGCACGGTGGCCAGCCGGTGGGCGATGACCAGCGTGGTGCGGCCCGCCATGGCCGCTTCCAGCGCCGCCTGCACCGCCTGTTCGCTCTGCGCGTCCAGGGCGCTGGTGGCCTCGTCCAGCAGCAGCAGCGGGGCGTTCTTGAGCATGGCCCGCGCGATGGCGATGCGCTGGCGCTGTCCGCCCGACAGGCGCACGCCCCGTTCGCCCAGGAAGGTGGCGTAGCCCTCGGGCAGTTGGCGGATGAAGCCGTCGGCGTGGGCCGCCCGCGCGGCCGCCACCACCTCTTCGTCGCTGGCGTCGCGGCGGCCGTAGCGAATGTTCTCCAGAGCACTGGAGGAAAAGATCACCGGCTCCTGCGGCACGATGGCGATGCGGTCGCGCAGGCGCTGCAGGTCGACCTCGTCGATGGGCACACCGTCGAGCAGGATGCGCCCGGCCTGCGGGTCGTAGAAGCGCAGCAGCAGCGACAGCACCGTGCTCTTGCCGGCGCCGCTGGGCCCCACCAGGGCCACGGTCTGGCCCGAGGCCACGTCCAGCTCAAAGCCTTGCAGCGAGGGGTGCTGGGGGCGCGAGGGGTAGCGGAAATCGATGGCCTCGAAACGCACCGTGCTGCCTGCGGCCACCTCGGGCAGGGCGCGTGGCTGTGCCGGCGAGCGGACCGGCGACTCGTGGTGCAGCAGCTCCATCAGGCGCTCGGTGGCGCCGGCCGCGCGCAGCCAGTCGCCATAGACCTCGCCCAGGATGGCCACCGCGCTGGCCAGCAGGATCACGTAGACCACCGCCTGGCCGAGCTGGCCGGCCGTCATCTGCCCGGCCAGCACCGCCTGGGTGCCTTGGTACATGCCCCACAGCAGGAAGGCGGCGTTGGCGATGATGATGAAGGCCACCAGCACGGCCCGCGCGCGGCTGCGCCGCACGGCGCTGCTGAAGGCGCGTTGGTTCGCGTCGGCAAAACGCCGGGCCTCGTGTTGCTCGGCACTGTGGCTTTGCACCACCGGCATGGCGTTGAGGACCTCGGCCGCGATGGCGCTGGAGTCGGCCATGCGGTCCTGGCTGGCGCGCGACAGCCGGCGCACCCGGCGGCCAAACCACAGGGTGGGCAGCACCACGCCCAGCACCACCGCCACCACCTGCAGCATCACATAGGGGTGCGACCACACCAGCATGGCCAGCGCGCCGGTGCCCATGACCAGGTTGCGCAGGCCCATGGACAGGGACGAGCCCACCAGGGTCTGCACCAGGGTGGTGTCGGTGCCCAGGCGCGACAGCACCTCACCGGTCTGGGTGGTTTCAAAAAAGGCCGGGCTCTGGCGCAGCACATGGCTGTAGACGGCTTGGCGCAGGTCGGTCATCACCCGCTCGCCCAGCCAGCTCACCATGTAGAAGCGCAGGGCCGAGAACAGGCCCAGGGCCGCCGCGATGCCGAACAGCAGCGCGAAGTGCTGGCCCAGCAAGGCCTGGCCCAGCGCCTGCGGGTCGCCCGACAGGCTGCCGTCGATCAGCTGGCGCAGCGCGATCGGAAACAGCAGGGTGGTGACCGCGGCGCCGATCAGGAACACACCGGCCCAGGCGATGCGGCCCCGGTAGGGCCGCATGAAGGGCAGCAGGCCGGACAGGCTGCGTCTGGCAGGTTGGCCGGCCGGGGAGGGGAGCGTGGTGTCGGAGCGGGGGCTGTCGCGCATGAATCCAGTATCGCTCAGACCCCCGGTCCCCTGGCCCGGTCAGGGCTTGCGCGCGGCGGTGTCCTTGGTGGGCGTGGCCAGGGGCTTGGGCGCCTTGTCGCCGGCGGCGGCCGCCTTGCCGGCTGTCGTGCCAACATAGGTCGCGCCATTGACCGTGAGCCCATTGGCGGACAGTTTGGTGGCGCTGCCGGGGCCGATGCCGCTGACGCGATCGATCAGGTCGTTCCAGTCCTTGAACGGGCCGCTCTTGCGTGCGTCCATGATCTTGGATGAGGTGCCGGGTCCGACGCCCTTGACGCTGTCGAGGTCGGCCGCCGACGCGGTGTTGGCGTCGACCGCGGCCAGGCTGACCGCCCCCCAAGCCAGCAGGCCCGCGGCCATGAAGGTCCGCGCGGCATGTCGCAATGTCTTGTGCATGTTCTTCCTCCCCAGATGGTGGCGCACGGCGCGTGCGCCGAGCAGGCAAAATCGCCTGCAACCAATGTACGGCGCCGGGCGTTCGTGCGCTTGGCCTGAAAACGCGAGAATTGTCTCGATGGCCGGTGGCAACCCGCCATTGCCACGGCCCATTCAAGAAAGTTGGACATTCCCCATGGCCTTGCCCATCAACCCCCGTGACGTGCCTGTCTCGGGCATCGACTCCCACCTGGCGGCGGTGCAGGCCGAACGTCTGACCGCGCAGGGCCTGCGGGCCATTTTTGCCCGGCCGCCGTTGTGGCAGCCCGAGGTGGTGCGCGAGCCCAAGTTCGCGCAGCGCGAGGTCGCCGAAGCCGCGGTGCTGGTGCCGCTGGTGCTGCGCGAGCGCACCACGCTGCTGCTGACCCAGCGCACTGCACACCTGTCCACCCACTCGGGCCAGGTGGCCTTTCCGGGCGGGCGGGTCGATGCCGGCGATGCCGATGCCGTGGCCGCGGCCCTGCGCGAGGCCGAGGAAGAGGTGGGCCTGACGGCCGACCACATCGAGGTCCTGGGCACCCTGCCCATTTACGTGACCGGCACCTCCTTCGTGATCACACCGGTGGTGGCGCTGGTGCGCCCGGGCTTCGTGCTCAAACCCAATCCGCACGAGGTGGCGGCGGCCTTCGAGGTGCCGCTGGACTTCGTCATGAACCCGGCCCATCACCGCCGCCACGTGGCCGATTGGGAAGGTCAGCGCCGCGAATGGTTCTCCATGCCCTACGACGACGGCGGGCAGGAGCGCTACATCTGGGGCGCGACGGCGGGGATGCTGCGCAACTTCTACCGCATGCTCAGTGCCTGGGAACCCGCGAATGCCGCGGCACAGGCGCCGCGCGCCGCTATCATGCCGCCATGACATTTTTCGCGATTCTTCTCGCCCTGCTGGTCGAGCAGGCGCGTCCGCTGGCCTTTGACAACGCGGTGCAGAGCGGGCTGCGCGGCTGGGCGCGCTGGGCGCGCCGCAGTTTCGACACCGGCCAGCACCGCCACGGCAGCGTCGCCTGGGCGGTGGCCGCGGGCGGCCCGGCGCTGCTGGTCGCCGCCGTCCACCTGTTGCTGTGGCAGTTCAGCGTCGTGCTGGCTTTTGTGTGGATGGTGCTGGTGCTCTACCACACCGTCGGTTTCCGGCAGTTCAGTCACCACTTCACCGAGATCCGCGATGCGCTGGAAGCGGGCGACGAGGCCGGCGCGCGCCAGGCGCTGGCGCGCTGGCAGCGGGTCGACGTGCAGGGTGTGGCGCGCGACGAGTTGCTGCGCCACGTGATCGAACATTCGGTGCTGGCCGCCCACCGCCACGTGTTTGGCGTGCTGGTGTGGTTTCTGGCGTTGGCGCTGCTGGGCCTGGGGCCGGCCGGTGCCGTGCTCTACCGCATGGCCGAGTACCTGTCGCGCAACTGGCAGGCCCGCCCCGACGGCACGCCCAGCCCCTCGCTGCAGCGTGCCGCGCAGGCCGCCTGGCGTGTCATCGACCACGTGCCGGTGCGGCTGACCGCGCTGGCCTTCGCGGTGGTGGGCAACTTCGAGGACGCGGTCGCGAGCTGGCGCCAGGACGCGGCGCGTTTCCCTCAGCCCAACGACGGTGTCGTGTTGGCCGCCACCGCCGGTGCGATCAATGTGCGCCTGGGCGGCCGCGCCCTGGGCGAGCCGCCGCGCCTGCCGTCGGCCACGCCCGGTGCCGCCACCGCGGAAGAAGCCCCGGTGTCCACCGACGGCCGCGAGCCGCAGCTGGCCCACCTGGGCAGCGTGGTGGGCCTGGTGTGGCGCAGTGTGGTGATGTGGATGCTGCTGCTGGCGCTGCTGACCCTCGCGCGGCTGCCCTGAACCTGCACACCTCCGCGCCGCCTGCGGCGTCCCCGAAGTGGCCCCCGCCCACCGTTGCGGGTTCCGCGCCGAGACAACCACCTCAGTATCGGCTTGCGGACAACTCTTCAAACAGCATCTGGTAGATCGCGTGGCGCTGGGCGCTGATGCGTGGTGCGGCGGCCGCGCCCACCACGTCGCGTACCGCGCAGCCGGGCTCGTGCAGGTGGGTGCAGTTGTAGAAGCGGCACTGTCCCAGCAGCGGCGCGAAGTCACGCATCAGGCCGGCGAGCTTGGGCGCTTCGATGTGGCGCAGGCCGAACTCCTGGAAACCGGGTGAATCGATCAGGGCGGTCGTGCGGGCTTCGTCCACCCAGTACCAGGTGGTGCTGGTGGTCGTGTGCTTGCCGGAGTTGAGGGCGCGCGAGACCTCGCCGGTCTGCGCGCCCGCGCTGGGCACCAGGCGGTTGATCAGGGTGCTTTTGCCGGCGCCCGATGGCCCCAGCACCAGCGTGGTCCGGCCCTGCAGCCGGGCCTGCAGCGTGGCCAGCGAGGCGTCGGGCGCGTCGCCGCCCTTGAGCCCGAGCTGCAGCACCTGATGGCCCATCTCGCGGTAGGGCGCCAGCCGTTCCCAGGCGCGGGCGTAGGCCTCGCCCAGGTCCATCTTGTTGAGCACCACCAGCGGTTCGATGCCTTCTGCGTCGGCTGCGATCAGGGCCCGGCTCAGCTGGCTTTCCGAGAACTCCGGATCGGCCGCCAGCAGCACCAGCACCTGGTCGAGGTTGGCGGCGAAGGACTTGGTGCGCACCTCGTCCTGGCGGTAGAACAGGTTGCGCCGCGGATCGACTTTCTCCACCGTGCCTTCGTCCTGTGTGCCCAGCCAGCGCACGCGGTCACCCACCACCACCTGGCTCTTCTTGCCGCGCGGGTGGCAGATCAGCCGGCTGCCGTCGGGCGATTCCACCAGGCAGTGCCGCCCGTGGGCGGCGACCACCAGGCCGGGGCGCAGCGCGGGCGCGTTCAAGCGAGCAGGGCGTCTACGCGCGCCGCACAGTCGAAGTCGCTCACCGAGATGCCGTTCACGTCGTGGGTGTTGAAGCGCACGGTGCAGCGGCCGTAGCTCACCGCCAGGTCGGGGTGGTGGTCGGCGCGGTGGGCGATGTGGGCCAGCGCGTTGACGAAGGCCATGGTCTCGTGGAAGTTGGGGAAGCTGTAGCTTTTTTCGATCGCTCCATCGATCAGCTTCCAGCCGTGGGCGCTGTCGCCGTTGAGCTGGGTCAGCCGGGTGACAACTTCGGTGGCGCTGAGCGCGCGGCGGGTGGTGTTCATGGTCGTTGGGTCAGTGCGCGCCCAGGCGGGCCAGGCGTTCGCTGGCGGGCGGGTGCGAATAGTAGAAACGCGCGAACAGCGGGTCGGGGGTCAGCGTGCTCGCATTGTCCTTGTAGAGCTTGAGCAGGGCGTGGCCCAGGTCGGCGCCGCTGGTCTGGGCCACGGCGTAGGCATCGGCCTCGAACTCGTGCTTGCGCGAGAGTTGCGCGCCCAGCGGCGACAGGAAGTAGCTCAGCAGTGGCACCACCAGCATGAAGAGCAGCAGGGCCAGGGCATCGTTGGGTGCGTCCATGGACGGCACCACGCCCAGGCCGAAGTAGAACCAGGCCTGCTGGCTGAGCCAGCCCAGCGCTGCGAAGCCCAGCAGGCTGATGGCGAACAGCGTCACGATGCGTTTGAGCACGTGGCGGTGCTTGTAGTGGCCCAGCTCGTGCGCCAGCACCGCGTCCACCTCGGCCGGGCTGAGCTGCTGCAGCAGGGTGTCGAAGAACACCACCCGCTTGGCGGCGCCAAAGCCGGTGAAGTAAGCGTTGGCGTGGGCGCTGCGCCGGCTCCCGTCCATCACGAACAAGCCCTTGGCGGCAAAGCCGCAGCGCTGCATCAGCGCCGTCACGCGGGCCTTCAGGGTCTCGTCTTCCAGCGGCTTGAACTGGTTGAACAGGGGCGCGATCAGGGTCGGGTAGAGCACCAGCATCAGCAGGTTGAAACCCATCCACACCCCCCAGGCCCACAGCCACCACAAGGGGCCGGCCGCCGCCATCAGCCACAGCACCAGGGCGGCGATCGGCAGGCCGACCGCGGCGCCGATCAGGGTCGATTTGACCAGGTCGCTGAGCCACAGCGCGGGCGTGTTCTTGTTGAAGCCAAAACCCTGTTCGAGCCGGAAGGTGCTGTACCAGGACAGCGGCAATCCGATCAGCCCGCCGATCAGCGCGAAGGCGGCCAGCAGGGCCAGCTGCTGCAGCATGCCACCGCCCAGCCAGTCCAGCAGCCCGTGGTTGAGGGCGTTGAGGCCTCCCAGCAGCGTCCAGCCCAGGGCCACGGCCGCGCTCAATGCCACGTCGATCAGGCCCAGGCGGGTCTTGGCGATGGTGTAGTCGGCGGCCTTCTGGTGCGCGCTCAGCGGCACCTGGGCGGCAAAGGCCTCGGGCACGGCGTTGCGGTGCTGGGCCACGTGGCGCACCTGGCGGCCGGCCAGCCAGAAACGCACGCCCACCTGCAGCAGCAGCAGGGCACAAAAAGCCAGGGTGAACACGAGCGAGGGGGATTGCATGAGGGCAAGTCTAGCGAAACCGCGGCTGGCGGCCCCGGCATCGGCGAAAATCCACGCCATGAACATGCAATCTTCCCCTGCGGCCGTGGCCGCCGCCGCTCCGGACACCCCGCCCACGCTGGCGCGCAATGACCAGAACCTGGTCTGGATCGACTGCGAGATGACGGGCCTGGATCCCGAGGTCGAACGGCTGATCGAAATCGCCGTCGTGGTGACCGGGCCCAACCTGGAGCCGCGCATCGAAGGCCCGGTGCTGGTGATCCACCAGAGCGACGCCGTGCTCGACGCCATGGACGCCTGGAACAAGGGCACCCACGGGCGCAGCGGCCTGATCGACAAGGTCAAGGCCAGCACGGTGACCGAGGCGCAGGCCGAGGCCGAGCTGATCGCCTTCATTTCCCAGTACGTGCCCAAGGGCAAGTCGCCCATGTGTGGCAACACCATCGGACAGGACCGGCGCTTCCTGGTCAAGTACATGCCCAAGCTGGAGGACTTCCTGCACTACCGCAACCTGGACGTGAGCACCTTGAAGGAGCTGGCCAAGCGCTGGCGCCCCGAGGCCTATGCCAGCTTCAAGAAGAAGCAGCTGCACACCGCCTTGGCCGACGTGCACGAGTCCATCGACGAACTCGAACACTACCGCGAACACCTGCTGAAATGAACAACGGGGCCATCGGCCCCGTTTTCGTTTCAGCACCACAAGGCGTCAGAACAAGGTGAAGCTGATCCAGTAGGCCACGGCCGCCACAAAAGCCGATGCCGGAATCGTCAGTACCCAGGCCCAGACGATGTTGCCGGCCACGCCCCAGCGCACGGCGCTGGCGCGTTGCACCGAGCCCACGCCGACGATGGCGCCGGTGATGGTGTGGGTGGTGGAGACCGGCACCCCCAGCATGGTGGCGAGGAACAGGGTCATCGCGCCGCCCGTTTCGGCGCAGAAGCCACCCACCGGTTTGAGCTTGGTGATCTTCTGGCCCATGGTCTTGACGATGCGCCAGCCGCCGAACATGGTGCCCAGGCCGATGGCGGCGTAGCAGCTCACGATGGTCCAGGTGGGAGGCGAGGCGTCGGTCTTGGAGGCGTAGCCGGTGGCGATCAGCAGCATCCAGATGATGCCGATGGTCTTCTGGGCGTCGTTGCCGCCGTGGCCCAGGCTGTAGGCCCCGGCCGACACCAGTTGCAGGCGGCGGAACCAGCCATCGACCTTGGACGGACGCGTGCGGCGGCACAGCCAGGCCACGATCACCATCATCAGCGAACCCAGCGTGAAGCCCAGCAGGGGCGACACGAAGATGAAGGCGACGGTGCGCATGATGCCGCTGGCCACCAGCGCACTGGCACCGGCCTTGGCGATCACCGCGCCGACGATGCCGCCGATCAGCGCGTGCGACGAGCTGCTGGGGATGCCGTAGTACCAGGTGATGACGTTCCAGGTGATGGCGCCGATGAGGGCGCCGAACACCACGTGCACGTCGATCACGCTCGGGTCGGCGATGCCCTTGCCCACCGTGGCGGCCACGCTGAGGTGGAAGATGAAGATGGCTACGAAGTTGAAGAAGGCCGCGAAGACCACCGCCTGGCCTGGCTTGAGCACACCGGTGGACACCACCGTGGCGATGGAGTTCGCCGCGTCATGAAAGCCGTTCATGAAGTCGAACAACAGCGCGAGCGCCACCAGCAACACCACGACCCACAGGGCCGCCTGAACCGTCGTCATGGTCGGTGCTCCGGCTTCAGGAGTTCTCGAGGACGATGCCCTCGATCTCGTTGGCCACGTCCTCGCACTTGTCGGTGATGGTTTCCAGCAGCTCGTAGATGGCCTTGAGCTTGATCACCTCGCGCACGTCGGGCTCCTCGCGGAACAGCTTGCTCATGGCGGTGCGCATCACGCGGTCGGCGTCCGATTCGAGGCGGTCGATCTCCTCGCAGGTCTTGAGCGCGGCCTCGGCGGTCTTCTGGTCAGCGATCTTGCCCAGCATGCCCACCACGTCCTTGAGCCGCTCGCAGCACTTGACGCTGAGTTCGGTCAAGCGGGTGATCTCGGTCGTCATGTGGCGAACGTCGTACAGCGCCATGGTCTCGGCCGAGTCCTGGATCAGGTCGGCCACGTCGTCCATGGTGTTGATCAGCGAGTGGATCTGCTCGCGGTCGATGGGCGTGATGAAGGTCGTGTGGATCAGGCGGTTGACCTCGGCCGTCACCTTGTCGGCGGCACGTTCCGCGTGGTCCACTTCCTGGTTGTATTTCTCGCGCAGCTCCGCGTCGCCGTAGTTGGCCACCAGCTTCGCAAACGCGTGGGCGGCCTCGACGATGTGCGTCGCATGCTGGTCGAACATCTCGAAAAAATTGCCCTCACGGGGCAACAGCTTGCCAAACAGCATGGCTTCTCCAGAGCGTGGGAATGAAAAAAAGTCCGCATCGGCAACACGGACAGATGGGCGAATTTTACCCGGCGCTCCCGGCCGACTGGCGGAAATGTGAAGATGAATTTGGGGAAAACCCGCATTCGTGCCATAATCGTGGGCTGCCTTGCATTTGGCACGGCAGAAACTGTACATCTCCTTCATGCACCTGGCCCAAGCGCCGCAACGGGTGTCGTTCCCACAGCAACAGGGAACGGCCCGGCGACGCCACACAAGGGCCCACGCATCCCAGCAGCTGCAGTGACACGGTCGACAGGACCGCTCACCGATGAAGCTGCCGGCGCGTTGACCGTTTGATGGTTGATGTTTTGTAACCACGAACGGATCAGCGCCCGAAGGCCATACCCACAGCGGGTTGTCGGCCGGGGTGACTGCTTTCGATCAATTGCGCCCCAGGCGCATGGACGAACATGAGCGACTTTGAAGTGCGCGGCGATATCACGCCCGAAACCCTTTCCGACAACCTGGTCGAGCACACGCTGGAAGCGGCTGTCGAGACCCCGGCCGAGCCCAATGGCTTCGAGCTGCTGGGCCTGGCCCCCGAGCTGGTGCGCGCGGTGGCCGACCTCGGCTACGTGCAGCCCACGGCCGTGCAGAACGCCGTCATTCCTGACGCGATGAACCCGGGCCTGGCCGGTGGCCGCTACACCGACCTGATGGTGTCCAGCCAGACCGGCAGTGGCAAGACCGCTGCCTTCCTGCTGCCCGTGCTGCACACCCTGCTGCAACAACAGGCCGAGGCAGAAGCCGCCGAGCGTGCCGAATTCGAGCGCCTGAGCGCCGAAGCCGCTGCCCGTGGCGAGGCCGCTCCGAAGCGCCCCAAGCGCAAGAGCCCGCTGGACCCGCGCCATTTCAAGGCCGCCACCCCGGGGGCACTGATCGTCTGCCCGACCCGCGAACTGGCCCAGCAGGTGGCCCACGACGCCATCGAACTGGTGACGCATTGCCGTGGCCTGCGCGTGGCCAACGTGGTCGGCGGCATGCCCTACCAGCTGCAGATCGCCAAGCTGCAGAACGCCGACCTCGTGGTGGCCACCCCTGGCCGCCTGCTCGACCTGCAGCGCTCGCAGCAGATCAAGCTGGAAAAAGTGCAGTTCCTGGTGGTCGACGAAGCCGACCGCATGCTCGACCTGGGCTTCTCGGACGACCTGGCCGAGATCAACGAACTGACCAGCCAGCGCCGCCAGACCATGATGTTCAGCGCCACCTTCGCGCCGCGCATCCAGCAGCTGGCCTTGCGCGTGATGCACGAGGGCGGCAAACACGTCAAGCGCGTGCAGATCGACACCCCGCAGGAAAAACACGCCAACATCAAGCAGGTGCTGTTCTGGGCCGACAACGCCCAGCACAAGCGCGCGCTGCTCGACCACTGGCTGCGTGACACCTCGATCAACCAGGCCATCGTGTTCGCCAGCACCCAGGTGGAGTGCGACGGCCTCGCCAACGACCTGCAGCAGGCCGGCTTCGACGCCGTCGCCCTGCACGGCGCCCTGAGCCAGGGCCTGCGCAACCGCCGCCTGATGGCGCTGCGCGACGGCCGTGTGCAGATCCTGGTCGCCACCGACGTCGCCGCCCGCGGCATCGACGTGCCCACCATCACCCACGTGTTCAACTTCGGCCTGCCCATGAAGGCCGAGGACTACACCCACCGCATCGGCCGCACCGGCCGCGCCGGCCGCGATGGCCTGGCCGTGACCTTTGCCGAATTCCGCGACCGCCGCCGCATCGGCGACATCGAGGCCTACAGCCAGCAGCGCTTCAAGGCCGAGGTCATTCCCGGCATGGAGCCGAAGGAGCGCCCGCCCGCACCGGCCCGCGCCGAGCGCGGTGGCCGCCCCGGCGGTGACCGTGGTGGCCGTTTTGGCGGCCGTGGCGACAGCCGCGATGGCCGTGGCTTTGGCGGTTTCGGCCGCACCGACAAGGGCCGCTTCGAGGGCGGCCGCCCCGAGGGTCGCTTTGAAGGCCGCCCGGAAGGCCGTTTCGACCAGCAGCGTCCCGAAGGCCGTTTTGACAACCAGCGTCCGGAAGGCCGTTTCGAAGGCCGTGGCGACCCGCGTTTCGCGGACCGTGGCCAGCCGTCGCCTTTCGAGCGTGGCGGTGACCGTGGTGGCGAGCGCAACTTCGACCGTGGTGCCGCGCGTGGCAACGACCGCCCCGTGGCCGCCCCGCGTTTCGACGACCGTGGCCCGCGTGGCGCGGCTCCCCGCTCCTTCGCACCCGCCGGTCACCGTGGTGACCGCGGTCCCGGCGCACCCGCCGGCAAGGGCTTTGGCGGCCCGCGTGGCAACGACCGCCGCTTCGCGCGCTGAGCACTGTTCTGGCTGAATTGTCCGCCTCGGCGGGCGGTTCACCGGGACACGAACCGCCCCTGGCCCATGGCCGCGGGCGGTTTTTTTGCGCCCCTGGGGCGCAGGCCGTGTCGGTGCCGCCTCAAGGGGTCAGCAGCAAGGGCGTCGCCGACGCGGCTTGCTGCCGCAGCCAGGCCTCGAAGCGATCGGCCGGCATGGGCCGCGCGATGCGGTAGCCCTGCACCTCGGAGCAGCCGCCCTGGCGCAGTTGCGCCAGCTGCTCGTCGGTTTCCACACCCTCGGCGATGGTCTTGAGGCCCAGGCTTTGCGCGAGGTTGATGATGGCGCCGACGATCAGCGCGTCTTCCGGGTCCACGCACATGTCGCGCACGAAGGACATGTCGATCTTGAGCTTGTACACACGGAAGCGCTTGAGGTAGCTCAGCGAGGAGTAGCCGGTGCCGAAGTCGTCCACCGACATCAGGATGCCCTTGTCGTGCAGCCGGTTCATGGTGGCCACGGCGCCTTGTGGGTCGTGCATGGCCACGCTTTCGGTCAGCTCCAGCTCCAGGCAGTCGGGCGGCAGCTGGGCCTCGTCCAGGATGTCCATCACCAGCTCGGGCAGGCGTGGCAGGCGGAACTGCACCGCCGACAGGTTGACCGCCATCACCATCGCCGGCAGGCCGGCATCGCGCCAGGCCTTGAGCTGGCGGCATGCGTTGCGCAGCACCCATTCGCCGATCTGCAGGATCTGGCCGCTGCTTTCGGCCACCGGCACGAATTCGGCGGGCGACACCGGGCCCCATTCGGGGTGGTTCCAGCGCAGCAGGGCTTCGACACCGATCACCTGGCCGGTGTCCAGCGACACCTGGGGCTGGTAGTGCAGGCTCAGTTGCTCGCGTTCCAGCGCCCGGCGCAGCGCGTTGTCCAGCTGCAGGGTTCGGATGGAGCTGGCCTGCATCTCGGCCGTGAAGAAGCTGTAGCCGTTGCGGCCTTGCTGCTTGGCGCGGTACATGGCGGTGTCGGCGCAGCGGTACAGGGTCTGGTAGTCGGCGCCGTCCTCGGGGTAGAGCGCCAGGCCGATGGAGGGCGTGATGTTGAGCTCGTGCTGTTCCAGCTGGTAGGGCTGGGAGATGTGTTCCAGCAACCGCCGCGCGATGTGGGTCGCGTCGTGCGCGCCGGTGGATGGCAGCACCGCCACGAACTCGTCGCCGCCGAGGCGGGCCACGGTGTCCTGCTCGCGCACCACCGCCGTGATGCGTCGCGCCACTTCCTCGAGCAGCAGGTCGCCGATGTGGTGGCCCAGCGAATCGTTGATGTTCTTGAAGTGGTCCAGGTCCAGGAACATCAGCGTCAGCGGCTCCCGGTTGCGCTTGGCCTGGCTCAGGTCGTGGTCCACCCGGTCCTTGAGCAGGGTGCGGTTGGCCAGGCCGGTCAGCGGGTCGAAGTGGGCCAGCGAGCGGATCTGCGCCTCATGTGCCTTGCGTTGGCTGGTGTCGCTGAAGATGGCGATGTAGTGCCGCGTCAGGCCTTCGTCGTCGAGCACGCGGGTGATGGACAGCCACTCGGGGTAGACCTGCCCGTCCTTGCGCCGGTTCCACACCTCGCCCTGCCACTGGCCGGTGGTGTTGAGTTCGTGCCACATGTCGGCATAGAACTCGCGGCTCTGGTGGCCCGACGCCAGGTAGCTGGGCAGCTTGCCCATGATCTCCTCGGCCTCGTAGCCAGTGATCTGGGTGAAGGCCGGGTTGACCTTGATGATGTGCTGCTGGGCGTCGGTGATCAGGAAACCTTCGCTGCTCTTGTCGAACACGGCGGCCGAGAGCTGCAGCGCCGCTTCGTCCTGTTTGCGTTCGATGGCGATGGCCACGAAGCGGGCCGCTTCTTCGAGCAGTTGCGCGTCTTCGGGCTGCGGCATCTGCGGCGTGCGGTGGTAGACGGCGAAGGTACCGGCCACCTGACCATCGCGGGTGATCACCGGCTGCGACCAGCAGGCCGCCAGCCCCGCCGCGGTGGCCAGGTCCAGGTAGGGCGCCCAGTTGGGATGGGTGGTGATGTCGCCGACGTAGATGGGCTGCCGGGCCGACGCCGCCGCGCCACAGGAGCCCACCTCCGGGCCGATCGGCAGGCCCCGAAAAGCCTGCACGTAGGCCGGCGGCAGGCTGGGACCGTAGCCTTCGCCAAAGTGCTGGTGGCTGTCGTCCAGCAGCAGGATGGTGCACAGGCTGCCCGGCAGGCTGTCCTCGAGCTGGCGCACGGAGCGGTTCAGCAGTTCCGGCAGCGTCAGCTCCTGGGCCAGCAGGTTGAGCAGGAAGGTGCGCAGCAGCGCGCGGCGCTGGGCGCGGCGGATTTCGGTCAGGTCCTGGTGGGTGCCCGAGACCCGCACCGGGCGGCCCTTCTCGTCGTAGTGGACCAGCGCCCGGGCGAGCACCGGGATGGCATGGCCGTCGCGGTGCCGCAGGCGAAATTCCAGCGAGTAATGGGAGCGGCCCTGCGCCACGATCTCGCGGAAGTAGTCCACGCCGCGCTGGAAATCGTCCGGGTGGGTGTAGCTGTGCCAGAAGTGGGCGTCGGCCTGGATGGTGCCACGGTCGGGTTCGCCCACCATGCGCCACCATTGCGGCGACAGGTAGAGTTCACCCGTGCCGGGGCTCCAGTCCCAGGGGGCGTCGTTGGAGGCCTCGAAGGCCAGCGCCAGCCGCTCGCGGGCGGCCTCCAGCGCGACCTCGGTGCGTTTGCGCTCGGTGATGTCGCGCGCGATCATGATGAAGCGGGCAGGGCCGTCGGTGGCGCCGGGCTTGTTGGCCACCGACAGCTCGAACCAGGCCCCTCCGGGCTGGCCCGGCACCGCCAGTGGGTACTGGCGGCCGACGGAATGCCCTTGGCTGCGCGCCTCCTGCAGGGCGTCGCGCACCGCCTGCAGCGCCTCGGGCGGCAGGAATTCGTCCACCCGGCGGCCCAGGATCTCATGGGCCGGCAGCATCAGCAGTTCAGGCTGCTGGGTGTGCACATGGTGCAGACGCAGCTCGTCGTCGATCTCGAACAGCAGGTCGGGAATGGCGTCCAGCGTGGCGGCCAACTGCAACTGGCTGGTGGCGATGGTGGCGGTGCGCTCCTGCACCGTCTGCTCCAGTTGCGCCCGGTGTCGTGCCAGTGCCAGGCCCAGCTGGGTCAGGTAGGCCAGCAGGGCACTCAGCAGCAGCCCCGCGAAGGCGCCGGCGCCCAGGCGGGGCGCGCTGTACCAGCCGTCCTGCGGTGCCAGGCTCAGGGTCCATTCGGCGTTGGGCACGCGCAGCGTCTTGTCCACCGGCGACAAGGCCGCGACGGAGGCCGAGGCCGCGATGGTCTGGCGCTGGCCGGTCTCGGGGTGGTTGCGCCAGAGTTCATAGCGGTAGCCCAGTTCCTGCAGCGATTCCAGGCCCGTGGCATCCAGCGCGTCGGGGAAACGGATGGTGACGTTGACAAAACCCCAGAAGCGCCGCTCTCCCTGTTTGTCGTTGAAATAGACCGGCAGCCGACCGACCACGCCCTGGCCGCCCTGCACCAGATTGAGCGGTCCGGCCAGGGTCAACTGGCCGGTGTCGCGGGCCAGGAAGGCCTCGGGGCTTTGTTTGGGGTCCTTGAGCTGGTCGAAGCCGACGACGCTGCGGTTGGACTCCAGCGGCACGATGTGGCGGATGACCCCGCCGGGCGACAGCGACAGCGCCGTGATGCCGGGGTAGAAGGGCAGGATTTCGTGGGCGATGGACTCGAAGTCGATCACCACGCCGCGGTCCTTGCGCAGGGCGGCGGCCAGCAGGTAGGTGGTCGAAAGCAGGCGGTCGATGCGGCTTTCAATGGCCCGCGCCTGATCGGTCGCGAGGCCCAGCAGCACCGTGCGCTGCGAGGCCACGCGCTGGCGCTCCAGGTGCCAGACCAGACCGCCCGACAAGGTGGCGACCAGCACGAAGACCAGCAAGGGCAGGCTGCGGCTGGAGGCCCACGCGGTGCGGTGCGGCGTGCTCATGTCATGCCGTTGCGCTGCGCCAGCGCCACGAACAGGCCGGAATGGTCCAGTTCGCTCAGGCCGTCCTGCACCGCCTGGGCATACAGCGACTCGAACAGCTGCGTGACAGGGGCATCGAAGCCCATGGACTGGGCGGTGGCCATGGCGTTGCGCATGTCCTTGAGCTGCACCGTCATGGCGGCGCGCTTGGCGAAGTCGCGCTCCACCATGCGCTGGCCATGCAGCTGCATGATGCGGCTGTCCGCGAAGCCACCCATCAGGGCCTCGCGCACCTTGCCCATGTCGGCCCCGCCCTTGGCGGCGAGCAGCAAGGCTTCGGCCACCGCGCCGATGGTGATGCCCACGATCATCTGGTTGGCCAGCTTGGCGAGCTGGCCCGCGCCGTGGGGACCCACGTGGGTGACACGGCCCAGGGCCGCCAGCACAGGTGCGACAGCCGCCACGTCGGCCTCGTCGCCGCCCGCCATGATGGCCAGCGTGCCTTGTTCGGCGCCGACGGTCCCGCCCGACACCGGCGCGTCCACATGGCGCGCGCCGTGTTCGGCCAGGCGGGCCGCGTGGGCCCGCGCCTCGTCGGGCTTGATGGAGGACATGTCGACCACACAGGCGCCCGGGCGCAGCGCGGCCAGCAGGGCGTCGTCCAGCAGCACGGCGGCCACCGCCGGCCCGTCGGTCAGCAGGCAGATCACCACATCGGCATCCCGCACCGCTTGCGCCGGGGTGTCGGCCACCCGGCCGCCGAAGGGCAGCAGGCGCTCGGCCTTGTCGCGCGAGCGGTTCCATCCCGTGACTGTGTGGCCGGCTTCGCACAGGCGCCTGGCCATCGGGAAACCCATGAGGCCGATGCCCAGAACGGCGACCTTGGACAGAGGCGTGGGAGCGGCGGCGTGTTCGGTGGTGGGCATGGTGCGCAATGGGGCTACGACTGGATTCTATTGAGAATGTCAATTGGCTTGCGAAATCCGCGGCTTGGCTGCCTCGGGTGGCGCGGCGCGTTGTGCCAAGATGGCGTTTTCACCACGATTTCCGTCCATGGCAACCCTGCAAGCCCCCGACGCCGACTGGCTGGACCGCATGTACAACAACCGCGCCCGCGTGCCGGACCACATGCGCTATTTCGAACGCTGGGCCGCCGCCTCGGCTGCCACGCGCGCCAGCCTGCCCTGCGCGCTGGACCTGCCCTATGGCCCCTCGGCCACGGAGACGCTGGACGTGTTCCACCCGGCCAGCGCGCCACGTGGCGGGGCGCCGGTGCTGGTGTTCGTGCACGGCGGCTACTGGCGTTCGCTGGACAAGGCCGACCATTCCTTCATCGCCGCGCCCTTTGTGGCGGCCGGGGTCTGTGTGGTGATGACCAACTACACGCTGTGCCCGGCGGTGCGCGTGAGCGACATCACCCAGCAGACCGCCCAGGCGCTGGCCTGGACCTGGCGCCACATCGCCGCCCATGGCGGCGACCCCAGGCGCATCACGGTGGCCGGGCACTCGGCCGGGGGCCAGCTGGCGGCCATGATGCTGACTTGCCGCTGGCCCGAACTGGGTGCCGACCTGCCGCCGCGCCTGGTGCGCAACGCGCTGTCGGTCTCGGGTCTGTTCGACCTGGAGCCGCTGCGCCACACGCCGTCGCTGCAGCCGGCGCTGCGGCTCACCCCCGAGGAAGTGCAGCGCGTCAGCCCGGCCGGCCTGCCCGTGCCGCCGCCTTCGCGTGGCCGGGGCCGGCTCTACAGCGTGGTGGGCGGCGACGAAAGCGAGGCCTTTCTGCAGCAGAATGCGCTGATCCAGCAGGCCTGGGGCCATGCGGTGGTGCCGGTGTGCGAGGTCTTGCCGGGACTCAACCACTTCAGCGTCGTTGATGCGCTGGCCACCCCTGGTCACCGCCTGCATGGCCTGGCACGCGAACTCCTGAGTTGAAAGGGCATCTTCGATGGCTTCCTTGTTCCGACCCGGTACCGCCCTCATGGTGCAGTACGCCCATTACCACCGCGACCGCCGCAACATCGCCAGCCACTTCATCGGCATCCCGATGATCGTGTTCGCCGTGGGTGTGCTGCTCAACCGGCCTCTGTTCGAGGTCGGCGGTGGGGTCTTCCTCACGCCCGCCGTCGTGCTGTGGGCCGTCAGCACCCTGTGGTACCTGAGCCGGGGCCTGGGCCTGGTGGGCCTGAGCACCGTGGTGCTCAACCTGTGGCTGTTCTGGGCCGCCCATTTGCTGATGGACGCCAGCACGCCCGTGTGGCTGGCCTGGGGCCTGGGCGCCTTCGTGCTGGGCTGGGTCATCCAGTTCGTGGGGCATCACTGGGAAGGCCGCAAGCCCGCCTTTGCCGACGACCTGGTCGGCCTGCTGGTGGGCCCGGCCTTCGTGGTGGGCGAGGCCTTGTTCGCCGTCGGGCTGTGCAAGCCTATGGCCGAGGCGATTGAACGCGAGGCAGGGCCGCTGCGCAGCCAGCGCGCCTGACGCACCGCGCAGCGGCGGAGCCCCGGGCCGAACCCGCAGGGCGCGGAACGCAAGGGGGCTCAAGCTCACATAAAGAGGTGCTCGCCGGCGTTGTCGCCGCCCAGGACCACGTAGTTCACCTTGCGCACGTCCATCAGCCGGGTGCCGCCAGCGTAGCTGATGGAGCTTTGCACGTCCTGCTCCATCTCCACCAGGGTCTCGGCCAGCTTGCCCTTGATGGGCTCCAGGATGCGCTTGCCTTCCACGTGTTTGTACTCGCCCTTGTTGAAGTCGCTGGCCGAGCCGTAGTACTCCTTGAACAGCTCGCCGTCGACCTCGACCGTCTTGCCGGGCGACTCCTCGTGGCCGGCGAACAGCGAGCCGATCATCACCATGGTGGCGCCGAAACGCACGCTCTTGGCGATGTCGCCGTGGCTGCGGATGCCGCCGTCGGCGATGATGGGCTTGGTGGCCACGCGGGCGCACCACTTGAGCGCGCTGAGCTGCCAGCCGCCGGTGCCAAAACCGGTCTTGAGCTTGGTGATGCAGACCTTGCCCGGACCCACGCCTACCTTGGTGGCGTCGGCGCCCCAGTTCTCCAGATCGATCACCGCCTCGGGCGTGGCCACGTTGCCCGCGATCACGAAACTGGCCGGCAGTCGGGCCTTGATGTAGCCGATCATGTCGCGCACGCTGTCGGCGTGGCCGTGGGCGATGTCGATGGTGATGTATTCGGGCACCAGGCCTTGCGCCGCCAGGGTGTCCACCGTGGCGCGGTCGGGCGCCTTCACCCCCAGCGAGATGGAGGCAAACACGCCCGCCGCGCGCATGTCGCGCACGAACTGCACGTTGTCCAGGTCGAAGCGGTGCATCACGTAGAAATAGCCGTTGCGGGCCAGCCAGAGGCAGATGGCTTCATCCACCACGGTCTTCATGTTGGCCGGCACCACCGGCAGCTTGAAGCGGCGACCGCCGAGTTCCACGCTGGTGTCGCACTCCGAGCGGCTTTCCACGCGGCATTTGCGCGGCAGCAGCAGGATGTTGTCGTAGTCAAAAATTTCCATGGCGCTCAAACTCCGTGTCATTGAAGAAGAGGGCGCTTGGCTTGGACACCGGCGTTTTTGCCGCGTGTGGGCAAAAAAAACCGGGCGCCAAAAAACTTGGGCCCGGTGCTTGATTCTACTCGGGCACGCCCGTGAACCCGGATACGGCGGCGCGGATGGCCCTTATATGAAATGGGCCATGTCGCCGGCGGGGCGCCAGCGGGCTTCCTAAAATCACCCCATGACCTTGTTCCAAGACCACGCGGCGCCATCGCCCTCGCTTTCGCCCCTGCTCCAGCACCTCAACCCCGAGCAGCTCCAGGCGGTGACGCTGCCGGCCGAGCACGCCCTCATCCTCGCCGGGGCCGGTTCGGGCAAGACGCGCGTGCTCACCACCCGCATCGCCTGGCTGCTGCAGACCGGCCAGGTGTCGCCCGGTGGCCTGTTGGCGGTGACCTTCACCAACAAGGCGGCCAAGGAGATGATGACGCGCCTGACGGCCATGCTGCCGGTGAATGTGCGCGGCATGTGGATAGGCACCTTCCATGGCCTGTGCAACCGCCTGCTGCGCGCGCACTGGAAGATGGCCAACCTGCCGCAGAATTTCCAGATCCTGGACACGCAGGACCAGCTCAGTGCCGTCAAGCGCCTGTGCAAGCAGTTCAACGTCGACGAGGACCGTTTTCCACCCAAGCAACTGCAATGGTTCATCTCGGGCCACAAGGAAGACGGCCAGCGCCCGCGCGACGTGGTGGCGCGCGACGAGGAAACCCGCAAGAAGGTGGAGCTCTACCAGCTCTACGAGGAGCAGTGCCAGCGCGAGGGCGTGGTCGACTTTGGCGAGCTGATGCTGCGCAGCTACGAGCTGCTGCGCGACAACGACCCGCTGCGCGAGCACTACCAGCGGCGCTTCCGCCACATCCTGGTGGACGAGTTCCAGGACACCAACCGCCTGCAGTATGCCTGGCTCAAGCAGCTGGCCGGGCACGAGGAGAACGGCCGCTTCGTGAGCGGCGGCAACGCCGTGCTGGCGGTGGGCGACGACGACCAGAGCATCTACGCCTTCCGTGGCGCGCGCGTGGGCAACATGAGCGACTTCGTGCGCGAGTTCGATGTCCAGCACCAGATCAAGCTGGAGGAAAACTACCGCAGCCACAGCAACATCCTGGACAGCGCCAACGCCCTGATCAGCCACAACAGCGAACGCCTGGGCAAGAACCTGCGCACCGCGCAAGGCCCGGGCGAGCCAGTGCGCGTGATGGAGACCGCCACCGACTTCGAGGAGGCGCAGTGGATGGTGGACGAGATGCGCCAGCTGATCCGCAACGACGGCTACGCCCGCACCGAGATCGCCGTGCTCTACCGCAGCAACGCGCAGAGCCGGGTGATCGAAACCGCCTTGTTCAACGCCGCGGTGCCCTACCGCGTGTACGGCGGCCTGCGTTTTTTCGAACGCGCCGAGATCAAACACGCGCTGGCCTACCTGCGTCTGCTGGAGAACCCGCACGACGACACCAGCTTCATGCGCGTGGTGAACTTCCCGCCGCGTGGCATCGGCGCGCGCAGCGTGGAGATGCTGCAGGACGTGGCGCGCACGGCCAACGTGTCCCTGCAGGCGGCGGTGCTGAGCCTGGACGGTGCCGCGCGCACCAAGCTCAATGCCTTCACCGCCCGCATGGATGTGATGCGCGAAGCCACCGAGGGCAAGACCCTGCGTCAGATCGTGGAACTGGTGCTGGACCACAGTGGCCTGCTGGAACACTTCCGCGCCGACCGCGACGGCGCCGACCGGGTGGAGAACCTGGAGGAACTGGTCAACGCGGCCGAGAGCTTCGTCACCCAGGAAGGGTTCGGCCGCGACGCCGTGGCCCTGCCGGTGGACGAGACCGGTGCGCCGGTGCTGAGCCAAAGCCCGGCCAGCCAGGGCCTGGACCCCAGCCTGCCCGATCTCACCGGCCTGGCGACCACCGGCATCACGCCCGATGGCGAGACCCTGAGTCCGCTGGCGGCCTTCCTCACCCACGCCGCGCTGGAGTCGGGCGACAACCAGGCGCAGGCGGGCCAGGACGCGGTGCAGCTCATGACGGTGCACGCGGCCAAGGGCCTGGAGTTCGACGCGGTTTTCATCACCGGCCTGGAAGAGGGCCTGTTCCCCCACGAGAACTCGCTGTCCGACCGCGCCGGGCTGGAGGAGGAGCGCCGCCTGATGTACGTGGCCATCACCCGTGCGCGCAAGCGCCTGTACCTGAGCCACTCGCAGACACGCATGCTGCACGGCCAGACCCGCTACAACCTCAAGAGCCGCTTCTTCGACGAACTGCCCGAGGACAACCTCAAGTGGATCGCGCCGCGCGCGCCGGCCGGCGGCGGCCTGTCCGGTGGGTTCAAGGGGGGCGGTTCGGGCTGGAAGGCCGCGTCATCGCGTGGCACCGGCGCCACCGCGCCCTGGGCCGCGTCCGCCCCCGTGCCCCCGCGCAAGGACGACGGCAACACCGTCCGCGCCGGCATGCAGGTGTTCCACAACAAGTTCGGCGAAGGCAAGGTGGTCACGGTCGAAGGCAGCGGCGCCGACGCCCGCGCCCAGATCAACTTCCCGCGCCACGGCACCAAGTGGCTGGCGTTGAGCGTGGCGAAGTTGACGCCAGTCGAGTAAAGAATCGGGACCCCCTCGCTCCACCGCTGCGCGGGTCGCTGCCCCCCAGGGTGGGCGCGCTCCTCGCCTTGGGGCGGCCCGGCGGCGGGCCCATCGTTGTCCCGCTCCGGCGCACGGGTGGGCCTATTCCGTGAAGCTGTCTCGGAACGTGAAGTAGAACGAGCTGAAGAACATGGCCGCCATCAGCAGGGCAGCAGGGAACAGGGCCACCTGCATGGCGCCGCCGCCCAGCATCGAGGCGGCCAGGCTGACCAGCACGCCGCAGAGCACGAACACACCCATCCAGGCCAGCAGGTAGACCAGCATGGCGCCCTTGTTCTGCCAGCAGGCCATGAAGCTGAAGAACAGGCTCTTGACCGGCGAGACGCCGTGCCAATGCACCAGCGCCGGCGCATGCCAGAACAGCAGGGCCAGCGGCAGGTAGAGCGACATGCCCACCCACATGGCGGTCTGGAACTCGCTGCTCTGCACCGTCTCGGCCGTCACGTTGCCGCCGCCCAGGTACATCTGTGCGAACTGGCCGCCGTCGAACAGGGCCGAGACACCCATCACCAGCAGGAAGCCGGCGGCATAGAAGGCACCCAGCTGCAGCATGGCGTTGAGCCGTTCTTTGCCGGCGCGAAAAGCGCTGGCCAGCACCGTGGGCATGGGAAACTTGCCTTCCGAGGCCTCGCGGCTGGCGGCCATCAGGCCCAGCGTGGCGGCTGGCAGCAGGGCCAGGGCCACGGCCGTGCCCACCAGCGGCAGCACCGAGACCACCGACACCACGGCCATGAACAGGAAGAACAGGCCCGACATGGCCAGGGGCTGGCGCCAGAATGTCTTGATGCCTTCGCGTACCCACACCAGGCCGGTGCGGGCGCTCACGGGATGGAGTCTCATGCGGTGGCCGTGGTGTGGGTCGCCAGATCGGGCGCGGCCCGGTCCGCCGTGTCCAGGCCGTCCATGCCCAGCGGGTGTGCGATGCGCTGGCGCAGGACACGCTCGAAATGGGCCGGGTCGTGGGCCTTGAGCACGCTGGCTTCGCGCGGCAGGTGGAAATCCCACAGGCGCGACACCCAGAAGCGCAAGGCGCCGGCGCGCAGCATGGCGGGCAGCAGTCGGCGCTCGGCGGCCTCCAGCGGGCGCACCGACTGGTAGGCGGCCACGAATGCGCGAGCGCGGGCACCGTCGTGGGCGCCGCTGGGCAGGTCCACACACCAATCGTTGAGGCAGACCGCGAGGTCGAACAGCCAGGTGTCGACGCCGGCGAAGTAGAAGTCGAAGAAGCCGCTGAGCCGGCCGCCGTCGAACATCACGTTGTCGCGGAACAGATCGGCGTGCACCGGGCCACGCGGCAGGGCGGCGTAGGCGGGGCTGGCGGCCACGTGGTTCTGGTAGGCCAGCTCGCTGCGCAGCAGCTGGGCCTGTGCCGCGTCGACATGGGGCAGCACCACCGGCACGGTGTCGTTCCACCACGACAGGCCACGCAGGTTGGGCTGCTGGCGCGTGTAGTCTCGCCCGGCCAGGTGCATGCGGGCCAGCATGGCGCCGACCTGGGCGCAGTGGTCGGCGGTGGGGGCCAGTTCGCTGTGGCCGCGCAGCCGGTTGACCAGCGCGGCCGGCTTGCCCTTGACCTTGTGCAGGATCTCGCCCTGGGCATCGGCCACCGGGTCGGGCACCGGGATGCCGTGCGCCGCCAGGTGCCGCATCAGGTGGAGGTAGAAGGGCAACTGCTCGAAGCTCAGGCGCTCGAACAGGGTCAGCACATGCTGGTGCTGTTCGCCGTCGCGCTCCGAGGTGACGAAATAATTGGTGTTCTCGATGCCGCCGCTGATGCCCTTGAGTTCGATCAGTTCGCCCAGGTTCAGGGCTTGGAGCAGGGCGGTGGCGTCGGATGGGGTGACTTCGGTGAATACGGCCATGGCGCGCAGCTCGTGGTCGGTCTGATCGCGGGCGCGATCAGAAGTTGAACATGCGCCAGCTGGTCCGGCCGGCGCTGCCGGTGCGCTGGCCGCCCGAGGCCGGGGCCTCGTTGGCGCTCTGGGGCGCCACCTGGTAGGCGGGCACGTCGGTCTGGGTGCTGACATCGATGCGGCGGGTTTCGCCGCCCACGCGCAGCTCGTCGATCTGGCTGCCGGCGTCCTTGTGCTGGATGCGCTCGGTTTTCTGCTCCACGCCCTGTGGCGCGGTGGTGGTGGCGGGGGCAGACTGGGCCAGGGTGCCGGTGGCGGCGCAGGCGGACAGCAGCAGGGCGGAGATCGTGATTCGGCGCATGGTCCGATTGTAGGCCGGTGGCCCGTGGGCGGCCCATGGGCCCTTGGGGCGAATACCGCGACAATGGCGCGATGAACGAGAACAAGCCCACCCTGGTCCTGATTGACGGCTCCAGCTACCTGTATCGCGCCTTTTTTGCCGGTGGTGAAACCATGTCCATCACCCTGCCCGATGGGACGGTGCAGAAGACCGGCGCCATCCGCATCCTGATCAACATGGTGCAGGCGCTGCGCAAGGAGTACCCGGCGCAATACATCGCCTGCGTGTTCGATGCCAAGGGGCCGACCTTCCGCGACGCGATCTACCCCGAATACAAGGCCCACCGCGACCCGATGCCGGACGATCTGCGCAGCCAGATCGCACCCATCCATGAGGTGGTGCGGCACCTGGGCTGGACGGTGCTGGACGTGCCTGGCGTCGAGGCCGACGACGTGATCGGCACGTTGGCCGTGACGGCGGCGCGCCAGGGCGTGGAGGTGATCATCTCCAGCGGCGACAAGGACCTGGCCCAGCTCGTCAACGAGCACATCACCATCATCGACACCATGTCCGGCAAGACGCGTGACCTGGCGGGCGTGGAGGCCGAATTCGGCGTGCCGGCCCGCCTGATGCTGGACTACCAGACCTTGGTGGGCGACGCGGTGGACAACGTGCCCGGCGTGCCCAAGGTGGGCCCCAAGACGGCCGTGAAGTTGCTCAAGGAGTACGGCTCGCTGCAAGGCGTGGTGGACAATGCGGCGAACATCAAGGGCGTGGTGGGCGAAAACCTGCGCAACACGCTGGACTGGCTGCCCACAGGCCGCAGCCTGCTGACCATCAAGACCGACTGTGACCTGACCGGCTGGGTGGGCAGCCTGCCGGCGCTGGACGCGCTGGCCGGGCGCCCGAACGACGTCGGGCCGCTGCGCGAGTTTTACCTCAAGTACGGCTTCAAGGGGCTGGCCAAGGCGCTGGGCGAAGGGGAGGCCGCCGCCTCCCCGGCGGCCCCCGCCGCGTCGATGCCCCCCTCCACCCCCGGCCTGTTCGATGAACCCGCCGAGGCGGCCCCCGTCGCGCCAGCCAGCCAGCTGGCCTACGACACCGTCCTGACCTGGGAGGCATTCGACACTTGGCTGGCCAGGCTGCAGGCGGCCGATCTGGTGGCGCTGGACACCGAGACCACCTCGATCGACGAGATGGTGGCCGAGATCGTCGGGATTTCCTTCAGCGTGGCGCCGGGCGCGGCGGCGTACATCCCGCTCGCGCACCGCTACCCCGATGCCCCTGAACAACTGCCGCGCGACGAGGTGCTGGCCCGCATGAAGTCCTGGCTGGAAAATCCCGAGGCGAAGAAGCTCGGCCAGCACATCAAGTACGACCGCCACGTGTTCGCCAACCACGGCATCGAGGTGCGGGGCTACGCGCACGACACCATGCTGCAGAGCTACGTGCTCGAAGCCCACATGCCCCACGGGCTGGAGAGTCTGGCGCAGCGCCACCTGGGCCGCAGCGGCATCAGCTACGAGGACCTCTGCGGCAAGGGCGCCAACCAGATTGGTTTTGACCAGGTGGACATCGCCCGCGCTGCCGAGTATTCGTGCGAAGACTCGGACCAGACCCTGGACGTGCACCTGGCCCTGTGGCCTCGGATCGAGGCGGACGACAAGCTGCGCTTTGTCTACGAGCTGGAAATCGCCAGCAGCGAGACCCTCTACCGCATCGAACGCAACGGCGTGCTGATCGACGCGTCCACCCTGGCCAGGCAGAGCCACGAACTGGGCCAGCGCATCCTGCAGCTGGAGGCCGAGGCCTACGAGATCGCCGGCCAGCCCTTCAACCTCAGCAGCCCCAAGCAGCTCGGCGAGATCTTCTTCGACAAACTGGGCATGCCGGTCGTGAAGAAGACGGCCACCGGCGCGCGCAGCACCGACGAGGAGGTGCTGGAAAAACTCGCCGCGGACTACCCGCTGCCGGCCAAGCTGCTGGAGCACCGTGGCCTGGCCAAGCTCAAGGGCACCTACACCGACAAGCTGGCCCAGCTGGCGCTGCCGCGCACCGGCCGCGTGCACACCCATTACGCGCAGGCGGTGGCCGTGACCGGGCGCCTGTCCAGCAACGACCCCAACCTGCAGAACATCCCCATTCGCACGCCCGAGGGCCGGCGCGTGCGCGAGGCCTTTGTGGCCGCGCCCGGCCACGTGATCGCCAGCGCCGACTACAGCCAGATCGAGCTGCGCATCATGGCCCACATCAGCAACGACGCGGCCCTGCTCAAGGCCTTCCACGAAGGCCTGGACGTGCACCGCGCCACGGCGGCCGAGGTGTTCGGCGTGCCGCTAGACCAGGTCAGCAGCGAGCAGCGCCGCTACGCCAAGGTCATCAACTTCGGGCTGATCTACGGCATGAGCGCCTTCGGCCTGGCGCGCAACCTGGGGCTGGACAACACGGCGGCCAAGAACTACATCACGCGCTACTTCGAGCGCTACCCAGGGGTGAAGTCGTACATGGAGTCCACGCGCGAAACGGCGAAAAAACAGGGCTATGTCGAAACCGTGTTCGGCCGCCGCCTGCAGTTGGCCGGCATCCAGAGCGCCAAGGGCGCGCAGCTCGCGGGCCTGGAGCGCGCCGCCATCAACGCCCCCATGCAGGGCACGGCGGCCGACCTCATCAAGATGAGCATGAACGCCGTGCAGCGCGTGCTCGACGCCGAGAAGCCCGCCATCAAGATGATCATGCAGGTGCACGACGAACTGGTGTTCGAGTGCCCCGAGGCCGAGATCGACTGGCTGAAAACCGAGGTGCCGCGCCTGATGGCCGGCGTGGCCCAGTTGCGGGTGCCGCTGCTGGCCGAGGTGGGCGTGGGCGCCAACTGGGACCAGGCGCATTGAGCGCCTGCCGGGGCGCCGTCAGCGCCCCAGCAAGCCGCGCAGCATGTTGAGCGGATTGGGCAGGGCCGGCGCGGCAGGGGCGGGCGACGCGGGGGTGCCGGTGTCGCCACGTTCGCCAGCCCGCGCCGCCGGGCTGCCACCACCCGTGGATTCACCCAGCATGGCCATGGTCTGGGACTTGACGCGCACGCGCACGGCCCAGTCGGGCTCCCACGGGGCCTTGGGGTCGGCCGGGCGCGGCGGGTGGGCCAGGTGGCTTTCGTGGCCGTAGGCGATCATGCGTGCCATCGCGCCTTCCGATCCCTGGAAGATGCCGGCCGGCACCGCACACTGCTGGGTGTCGGCGGGCAGCAGCAGCTTGTCCTTGATCCAGCGGTCCACGGTGGCGTTGGGCAGGTAGTCGAACAGGCCCATGCCGCTGTCGCGCGTTTCGGCGCTGGACCACAGCACCATGTCCTCGCCCGTCTTGCCCATGGCATGCAGGTAGTAGGCCCGGGCCTGGGCCAGCGGTGTCCAGCGCAGCTGCATGGCCTGGCTCAGGGTGCCCGAGGTTGACAGGTCGATGGCCGGCAGCAGGTCTTGCTGCGCCCCCAGGCTGAAGCGCACGTTGGCCGGGATGCCATCGCCCGTCACCTGGTGTTCGCCTTGCAGCGAGCTGTCGCGCTTGAGCGTCACGGTGTTGCGCTCGTTGGGGTAGACGGCGTGGCCGGGGCCGACCCGCGCGCTGCGGTCGGGCACGTAGCGGCCGGCGAAGGCGGTGCCGAAGTCGCTGGCCTGCGCGGTCGCCAGGTTGATGACCAGCGGCTGGCCCGGGCGCACCGTGTCGCCGCAGCCCCAGTAGATCAGCACCCGACCGCGCGGGCGCTCCAGGTCGGGTGGTGTGTCGCCGGGCTCGCTCTCATGCGTGCCCGGGGGCGTGGGTTTCAGGGGCAGCAGCGGCAGGCTGGCGCCCATCAACATGCCGGCGGGAATGGCCTGGCTGGCTTCCTGGCCGGGCTTGAGGCGGTTGTAGAGAGCGATGTCCAGCAGGCGCGGCGGCGAAATGCCCATGCCGCGCGCCATGCCGTAGGTGGTGGGGGCGCCACCCATGGCGCCGCCGCGCGCACCGCCGCCCATGAGGCCGCCCAGCAGCCCGCCGATGGGGTTGCCCATGTCCATCTCGGGCATGCCGGCCATGGTGCCGGTGGACAGGTCCAGCCACAGCTGCACCTTGGGCGGCTTGACGTTCTGCGCCTGCAGCGGCGATGCCGCACACAGGGCCAGGAACACCAGGGTGGCGGCGCCGCTCAGGCGCACACGTTGGGGGCGAACTTGCATGGGACACCTCGCTGACTTGCTGGATCGCCACGTGGCCTCAACGGGGCTGGATGGCCCGGTTATTCTAGGCCTTGGGCAGCTGCCGGCGGCCCTCTGACGGCCGCCGTGCACCGTTTTCCACCATCCCTCAGGAGTCTTCATGTCCCCCCTGCATCCCGCCCCCATCCGCCCCGCGCTGCGCATCGGCATCCTGGGCTGCGCCAGGATCGCGGCCCAGTTCGCGCGCGATGTCGCGGGCAGCCCGGAGGTCGAGATCGTGGCCGTCGCCAGCCGGCAACTGGACACCGCGCGCGCCTTCGCCGCCGCCCACGGCATCGCGCGTTGCCACGGCAGCTACGAAGCGCTCCTCGCCGACCAGGCGGTGGACGCGGTCTACATTCCCCTGCCCAACAGCCTGCATGCCGAATGGGCGATCCGGGCCTGCGCCGCCGGCAAACACGTGTTGTGCGAAAAACCGCTGTCGCTGGGGCGCGCCGAGGCCCAGGCCATGTTTGACGCCGCCCGCCAGCACCGCGTGATGCTGCTCGAAGCCTATCCCTATTACTTCCAGCCCCAGACCGGCGCGATGCTGGACCTGCTGCACGGCGGCGCCATCGGCGCGGTGCGTTCGGTGCAGGCGTGTTTCGGCTTCACGGTGGGGCAGCCCACGACCAACATCCGCATGAAGCCCGAGCTGGGCGGCGGCGCGCTGCTGGACGCCGGCAGCTACCCGCTGAGCCTGATCCGGCTGGTCATGGGCGTGGCCCCAGCGCGGGTGCGTGCCGACGCCACCTGGGCCGACAGCGGGGTTGACATCAGCATGAGCGCCACCCTGTTCTATGCCGACGGCCGGCGTGCCCAGCTGTCGTGTGCGATGGACGCGGCCAACCACCGCCGAGCGGTCATCGTGGGCAGCGAGGGCACCCTGGAGACCGAATACCTGAACCACACCAGCGCCGACCCGGCCGGCGATGCCCGGGGCTACCTGCCCAGCGCGCTGCGGGTGCGGCGCGGCATCTCCAACGCCTTGCCCTTCGAGCCCGTCGAGGCCGGCACCGGCAGCGGCTTCCGCTTTGCCGCCCAGGCCTTCGCGCGTGTCTGGGCGCAGGGCGACTTCGCCGCCATCGAGCGCGCCGCCCAGGCCAGCCTGGACAACATGGCGACGCTGGAAGCACTGGCCCTGAGCGCGCGCGAGGCACGCACGGTCGAGCTGGCCTGAGAACGTGTTTACGATCTACAAGGGGTCGCGTTGGAACGCAATCTCGTTCCAACCCGCAGGGCAAGTGCCTTTTCGGGCGCTCTGCGGAGTTGCAAAGCCTCGGCGGGCCACCGGCCCGTCTGCGTTTTGCGCCTGGCAGCCCATCCCGAAAAGGCGCTTGCGCGACCTCTTGTAGATCGCAAACACGTTCTGAGAACGTCAACCCGTTCTGAGAAGGGCTCAGGTGTAGCGGCGGTGGTGCAGGTGGGACTTCATGTCCTTGAGCTGGGGCAACAGCGTGTCCACGCCGATGCGCAACGCCAGCGCGGTGGCCAGGATGTCGATCACCATCAGGTGCAGCAGCCGCGAGGTCATGGGGCTGTAGCGGTCGTAGTGTTCCGGGTGGTCGGCCGCCAGGTGGATGTCGCCGGCGCTGGCCAGCGGTGAGCCGCTGGCGGTGAGCACCAGCACCGTGGCGCCGCGCTGGCGCGCGATGTCGGCCGCGTCCATCAGGTCGCGGGTGCGACCCGAATTCGAGATCACCAGCACCACGTCGCCCGGGCGGCGCAGCGAGGCGCTCATGACCTGCATGTGGCCGTCGCTGTAGGCGATGGTGTTGACGCCCAAGCGGAAGAACTTGTGCTGCGCGTCCTGGGCCACGATGCCCGAATTGCCCACGCCGTAGAACTCGATGCGGTGGTTCTCCCGGTAGGCGCGCTCCAACGCGTCGGTGGCCCGTTCCAGCGCGCGGCCCGAGGCCTCGTTGCGGTAGCGCAGGAAGGTCGCCATGGTGTTGTCGATGACCTTGACCATCACATCGCCCATCTTGTCGTCCGGGTCGACGCTGCGGTGGATGAAGGGCACGCCCTCGCTGACGCTGCCGGCCAGCTTGAGCTTGAAGTCGCTCAGGCCGTCGTAGCCGACGCTGCGGCAGAAACGCACCACCGTCGGCTTGCTCACGTGTGAGCGCTCGGCGATGTCGGTGATGGCCAGGTTGACGAAGCGCCGGGGATCGGCGATCAGCAGCTTGCCCACCCGCTGTTCGGCGGGGGGCAGGGCGGACAGGGAGGCCTGGATTCGGTCGAGCATGGCGGGTGTCCTGGTGGAGCGGGGAGACCGGCCGACAGCACCCCTAAGTACCGGCGCACTGCGCCAGCAGCAGGCGCGCGCTGGCGAGGTTGGTGGCGCAGGGCACGTCGTGCACGTCGCAGGCGCGCACCAGTGCGTTGATGTCGGGCTCGTGGGGCTGGGGCGTCATCGGGTCGCGCAGGAAGATCACCACATCGATCTCGCCCACCGCCAGGCGGGCGCCGATCTGCAGGTCGCCGCCCAGCGGGCCGCTGAGCAGGCGCTCCACCGGCAGGCCCACCTCGTCGCGCAGGCGGCCCCCGGTGGTGCCGGTGCCACACAGGGTGCAGGTGCTCAAGAATGTCTTGAACGACTGCGCCAGCCGCACCATGTCGGCCTTTTTGCCATCGTGGGCGATCAGGGCGATGCGCAGGCTCATGGTCGGTCAGCCCGTGTTGCGCAGCCCGGCCGCGATGCCGTTGATGGAGATGTGGATGCCCTGCTTGACCAGGTCCTCGCGGCTGCCGGCGCGGTAGCGCCCGATCAGCTCGACCTGCAGGTGATGCAGCGGGTCGATGTAGGGAAAACGGTGTTCGATGGAGCGGGCCAGCGCGCGGTTGGTGGCCAGGCGCACGGTGTGCCCGGTGATGTCGGTGAGGGCGCGTTGCGTGCGTTGCCATTCGGCCTCGATCTGGCCAAACACCTTCTTGCGCAGGCGGCCATCGGGCACCAGGTCGGCGTAGCGCGAGGCCAGCGACAGGTCGCTCTTGGCCAGCACCATGTCCATGTTGGACAGCAGGGTGCTGAAGAAGGGCCACTTCTGGTGCATCTTGCGCAGCAGCGCCAGGGCCTCTGTCTCGCCCATTTCCGCGCACAGCGAGGCCACGGCACTGCCGAAGCCGAACCAGCCCGGCAGCGTCAGGCGGCATTGGCCCCAGCTGAAGCCCCAGGGGATGGCGCGCAGGTCCTCGATGCGCTGGGTGGCCTTGCGCGAGGCCGGCCGCGAGCCGATGTTGAGTTCGGCGATCTCGCGGATGGGCGTGGCGTTGAAGAAGTAGTCGGTGAAGCCGGCCGTGCCATAGACCAGGGCGCGGTAGGCCGTCATGCTGGCCTGCGACAGGCGCGCTGCGGCGTCCAGGTACCTGGCCGGCACCGTCTGGGGTGGCGGCAGCAGCGTGGCCTCCAGCGTGGCCGCCACCAGGGTCTCCAGGTTGCGCCGGCCGATCTCGGGGTTGGCGTATTTGGAGCCGATGACCTCGCCCTGTTCGGTCAGGCGGATCTGGCCACGCACCGTGCCCGGCGGCTGGGCCAGGATGGCCTGGTAGCTCGGGCCGCCGCCGCGGCCGACGGTACCGCCCCGGCCGTGGAACATGCGCAGGCGGATCGGATTCTGCGCCGAGAGCTTGTCGAACAGCGCGACCAGCGCGAGTTCGGCGCGGTACAGCTCCCAGTTGCTGGTGAAGATGCCGCCGTCCTTGTTGCTGTCCGAGTAGCCCAGCATGATGTCCTGCTCGCCGCCGCTGCGCTGCACCATGGCGGCGATGCCGGGCAGGGCGTAGAAGGCCTCCATGATGGGGGCCGACTGCTTGAGGTCTTCGATGGTCTCGAACAGCGGCACCACGATCAGCTCGTTGACCGCGCCGTCGTTCAGCGTGCCCTTGAGCAAGCCCACTTCCTTTTGCAGCACCAGCACCTCGAGCAGGTCGCTCACGGTCTCGGTGTGGCTGATGATGGCGTGGCGTATGGCCGCGCGACCGTAGCGCTGCCGCATTTCGCGGGCGGTGCGGAACACACCCAGTTCGCTGTGTGTGTGGGGCTGGTAAGGCGCGTCGGGCACGCTCAGCGGGCGGGCGTCGTTGAGCAGGCGCAGCAGCAGTTGCTGCTTGGCCGCTTCGTCCAGGGCGCTGTAGTCGGTTTCGATGCGGGCCTGGGCCAGCAGGTCGGCCAGGGCCAGCTCGTGCTGGTCCGAGCTCTGGCGCAGGTCCACCGTGGCGAGGTGGAAACCGAACACCTCGACCGCGCGCATCAGCGGGCGCAGGCGGTGGGTGGTCAGTGCCTCGCAGCGCTGGAACACCAGCGCGGCGTCGAGCACGCGCAGATCGGCCAGGAATTCGTCGGCATCGGCGTAGGCGTTTTGCGGCGCCACGGCGTGGCGCGCGGCCTCGCCGCCCGACAGGTCCTTGAGCGTGGCCGCCAGCCGGGCGTACATGCCGGTCAGGGCGCGGCGGTAGGGCTCGTCGGAGCGGTGTTCGTTGGTGTCGGGCGAGCGGTCGGCCAGGGCCTTGAGCTCGGGCGTCATCTCCACCCGCAGCGTGGACAGCGACAGCTCGGCGCCCAGGTGGTGCACCTCGGTCAGGTGGTGGCGCAGCACGATGTCGGACTGGCTTTGCAGGGCCAGGCGCAGGGTGTCGGCGTTGACGTTGGGGTTGCCGTCGCGGTCGCCGCCTATCCACTGGCCCATGCGCAGGAAAGGCGCCACCGGCTGGCCGTCCAGCGCCTGTTCGATGTCCTGGTAGATGCGCGGGATCTCGGGCAGGAAGGTGCTCTGGTAGTAGGCCAGCGAGTTCTCGATCTCGTCGGCTACCGTGAGCTTGGAAAAACGCAGCAGCCGGGTGTGCCAGAGCTGGGTGATGCGGGCGCGCATGTGGGCCTCGTTCTCGGCCAGCTCGCGTGTCAGCACCGGGTCGGCGCTCAGGCGCGGCGAGCCCGCCGCCACGCCATGGCGCTGCAGGATGTCGTCGCGCTGGCTCAGGCAGCGGGCGATGTCGCGCTCGGCGTCAAGGATGCTCTTGCGCTGCACCTCGGTCGGGTGGGCGGTCAGCACCGGCGACACGTGGCCATGCGCCAGCGATTCGGCCAGGGCGCTGGCGCCCACGCCGGCGCGCTTCATGCGTGTCCAGGTGTGGGCCAGGCTGCCTTCCTGCACGTTGCCGGCGCGCTCGTGCACCGCGCGGCGCCGGATGTGGTGGCGGTCCTCGGCCAGGTTGGCCAGGTGGCTGAAATAAGTGAAGGCGCGGATCACGCTGACCGCCTGGCTGTCGCTCAAGGTCCGCAGCAGCTTCTTGAGTGCCTTGTCGGCGGCCTGGTCGGCCTGGCGCCGGAACGCCACCGACAGCTTGCGAATCTGTTCGATCAGCGCGAAGCTGTCTTCGCCCTCGTGTTCGCGGATCACGTCGCCGAGCAAACGCCCCAGCAGGCGGATGTCGTCGATCAGCGGCTTGTCCTTGGCGGGGTCGTCTCGGCGGGTGGATTTCATGCGGACTGCTTTTTTTCCATCTGTTTGGCCATGGTCTTGCCGAGCTCCACGCCCCATTGGTCGTAGGCGTGTATGCCCCACAGGGCGGCCTGGCAGAAGACCTTGTGTTCGTACAACGCCACCATGGCCCCCAGCGAGTGGGGGGTCAGTGCCTGCAGCCAGAGACTGGAGTTGGGCACGTTGCCACGGAAAGTGCGGTGCGGCAGGAGTGTAAGGGCCTGTGCATCGGACAGGCCGGCGGCGCGCAGTTCCACGGCCGTGGCGGCGGCGTCGCGGCCCAGCGCCAGCGCGTTGGCCTGGGCGTTGAGGTTGAGCAGGGCGACACGGTGGTGTTCGGCCGCCAGCGGCAGCGGCGCGTCCTCGGTCTCGACGCCGATGAAATCGACCGGTACCCGGTGCTGGCCCTGGTGCAGCAGCTGGAAGTAGGCGTGCTGGCCCTCGATGCCCAGGCCGCCCCAGACGATGGGGCCGGTGCCGATCTCGACCGGCGAGCCATCGACGTGGGTGCTCTTGCCGTTGGACTCCATGTCGAGCTGCTGCAGGAAACGCGCGAAGTGGAACATGCGGCTGGCGTAGGCCGCGATCAGGTGGGTGGGGCAGCCGAGGAAGTTGCGGTTCCACACCCCCAGCAGCGCCATCACCAGGGGCATGTTCTGAGCCGGCGCGGCGTGCCAGAAATGCTGGTCCATGGCGTGGCCGCCGGCCAGGAATTCGCGGAAGCGGTCGGTGCCGATGGCGATGGCCAGCGGCAGGCCGATGGCCGACCAGACCGAGTAGCGCCCGCCCACCCAGTCCCAGAAGCCGAAGGTGTTGTCGGCTGCGTAGCCTTGGGCCGCCGAGACCCGGGGCGATGCGGTCACCGCGATCAGATGGGGCGCCTGCTGCGCCTCGGAGGCCAGGCCGTGGTCGGCCAGCCAGCGCTTGACCGAGGCCGCCAGCGTCAGGGTTTCCTGCGTGGTGAAGGTCTTGCTCTGGACGATGAAGATGGTCTGGTCGGGGTTGAGCCAGCGCAGGATGGCGTGCAGGGACCAGGCGTCGGGGTTGGAGATGAAGTGCACCCGCACGTCCGGGTCGCAGTAGGCGTCCAGCGCCTGCACCGCCATGCGCGGGCCGAGGTCGGAGCCGCCGATGCCGATGTTGACCACGTTGGTGATGCGCCGGCCACGGAAGCCGCGCCAGCTGCCATTGCGGATGCGTTCGGCGGCGTCCAGGAAGCGCTCCAGCTCGGTCCGCACTTCGCCGGAGATGGCGTCGCCCCAGGGCGGCTGGGCCATGTTCGAGCCGCGCAGGGCCACGTGCAGCACGGCGCGGTCTTCGGTGGTGTTGATGGCCGCGCCCCGGGCCTGGGCCCGGGCCTGGGCCATCACGCCCGATTCCTCGGCCAGCGCCAGCAGGGCTGACAGCACCTGTGGCGTGACCTGCTGGCGGCTGGCGTCCAGGCGCAGGCCGGCGACCTCGAACTGCAGGCTGGCGTGGCGGGCATCGGCGCCCGGTGCGAGCAGTTCGCGCAAGTGGGGCAGCGGCTCACGGGCGAGCTGTTGCAGGTGTTGCCAGGCGGCGCGCTGCTGCGGAGGGACAAAGGCTGATGTCATGGGACAGGACACAAATCGGTGGGTCGGGAGCGGGGCGTGTCAGGCGATGGCCTGTGCGGCCAGCGTGGCCTCGCGGGCCAGGCGGGTGATCTGGGCCCAGTCGCCGGCCTGGACGGCAGCGGCCGGCGTGAGCCAGGAGCCGCCCACCATGGCCACGTTGGGCAGGGCGAGGAACTGGCCCATGTTGGCCAGCGAGACACCACCGGTGGGGCAGAAGCGCAGGTCGGGCAGTGGGCCGCCCCAGGCCTTGAGCACCTCCACGCCGCCGAGCTGGGCGGCCGGGAAACACTTCATGAGTGTGAAGCCGGCGTCGCGCGCGGACATGGCCTCGCCGGGCGTGGCCACGCCGGGAATGAAAGGCAGGCCGGCGGCGGTCACGGCATCGAGCAGGGCCGGCGTGGCCCCGGGCGAGAGCGCAAAACGCGCCCCGGCGGCGATGACCTGGGCCACCTCGCTGGCGCGGGTCACGGTGCCGGCGCCGACCTGCATGGCCGGCACCGCGCGGGCCACGGCCTCGATGGCGGCCAGCGCGGCGCTGCTGCGCAGGGTGATCTCGATCACGTCGACGCCGCCGGCGAGCAGGGCCTCGGCCATGGGCACGGCCTGGGCGGGGTCGGTGACGACCACCACGGGCACGACGCGGGAGTGGAAGGTGGGCAGGGGGGCGGGTGTTTTCATGGTGTGCGGGTGGGAGTGTGCCAGTTGTGGTGGGCGGCTCAGTCGTTGCCAAAGAGGGCGGACGCGCCGTTTTCGGCCAGGCCCGCCTGGCGGCGGAACAGGCCGAACAGTTCGCGGCCATGGCCGGCGCCGTTGGCGCTGAGGTCGACCTCGGCCAGCGGGCGACTGGCCAGTTCGGCGTCGTCGATCTGGACCGTCAACGTGCCGCTCTCGCAGTCCAGCAGCACCATGTCGCCGTCGCGCACGCGGGCGATGTTGCCGCCGCAGACGGCTTCCGGCGTCACGTGGATGGCGGCCGGCACCTTGCCCGAGGCGCCCGACATGCGGCCGTCGGTGACCAGGGCGACCTGGAAGCCCTTGTCCTGCAGGATGCCGAGGATGGGCGTGAGCTTGTGCAGTTCGGGCATGCCGTTGGCCTGTGGGCCCTGGTGGCGCACGATGGCGACGAAGTCGCGTTCGAGCTTGCCCTGCTTGAACAGCTCGCTCAGGGCCTGCTGGCTGTCGACCACCACGGCCGGCGCCAGCACGCGCTGGTGCTCGGGCTTGACGGCCGAGGACTTGACGACCGCGCGGCCCAGGTTGCCCTGCAGGCGCTTGAGGCCGCCATCGGGCGTGAAGGGCTTGCCGACCGGGCGCAGCACCGCTTCGTCGCCCGAGGTGGCGGGCGCGGCGCGCCAGGCCAGCCGGCCGCCGTCCAGCCAGGGCTCGGCGGCGTAGCGGCGCAGGCCTTCGCCGAGCAAGGTGCTGACGTCCTCGTGCAGCAGTCCCACCGACAGCAGCTGGTCGATCAGGAAGCCCATGCCACCGGCGGCGTGGAAGTGGTTGACGTCGGCCTTGCCATTCGGATAGACCTTGGCCAGCAGCGGCACGGCGGCCGAGAGTTCCGAGAAGTCGTCCCAGTCGATGCGGATGCCGGCGGCGCGTGCCATGGCCACCAGGTGCATGGTGTGGTTGGTCGAGCCGCCGGTGGCCAGCAGGCCGACGATGGCGTTGACGATGCTTTTCTCGTTGACGATCTGGCCCATGGCCGGCCCCTGCAGGGCGCGCGCCACGGCGTGTTCGGTCAGCGCGCTGCGCAGCGGTGTGCCGGGGTTGACGAAGGACGAACCCGGCAGCTGCAGGCCCATGATCTCCATCAGCATCTGGTTGGAGTTGGCCGTGCCGTAGAAGGTGCAGGTGCCGGCGCCGTGGTAGGCGGCCTCCTCGGCGGCCAGCAGGGTGGAGCGGTCGACCAGGCCCTGTGCGTACTGCTGGCGCACCTTGGACTTGTCGTCGTTGGACAGGCCCGAGGTCATGGGGCCGGCCGGCACCATGACCACCGGCAGGTGGCCGAACTGCAGCGCGCCGATCACCAGGCCGGGCACGATCTTGTCGCAGATGCCCAGGCACAACACGCCATCGAACACGTTGTGCGAGAGCGCCACCGCCGTGGCCAGGGCGATGACGTCGCGCGAGAACAGCGACAGCTCCATGCCTTCGTAGCCCTGGGTGACGCCGTCGCACATGGCCGGCACGCCGCCGGCGACCTGGGCCGTGGCGCCCAGGCTGCGCGCCACAGCGCGGATCTGCTCGGGGTAGTGCTCGTAGGGCTGGTGGGCCGAGAGCATGTCGTTGTAGGCGGTGACGATGCCCAGGTTGGGCTGGCGCTCCTGGCGCAGCACCAGCTTGTCGTCGCCCGGCATGGCGGCGAAGGCGTGGGCCATGTTGGCGCAGCCCAGGCCGGCGCGGTAGGGGCCGGGCTTGCGCAGCCCCGCCAGGGTGGCCAGGTAGCGGCCACGCGATTCGCGGCTGCGCTCGACGATGCGTTCGGTCACGCGCCGCAGCGTGGCGTTCAGGGGGACGGAGGGGGTGGCGATGTCGGACATGGACGGCTTTCGGGAATCAGGGGGCTTGCCACACGTGGACAGGCCGGGGGGCCTGGTGCAGCACCAGGGAGATGGGCAGGTCGGCGGTGGGCGCGGCGCAGGCCTGCCGGAACACCGCGTGTTTGTTGGCCCCCGCCAGCGGCAGCACCAGGCAGCGCGCGGCCAGCAGGGTGGGCAGGGTCAGGGTCAGGCGGGCATGGGGCGCGGTGGCGGGCACGGTCCAGGCCAGCGGCCGTTCGGACAGCAGCGCCTGTGCCAGGCCGGCGGCGCCGAGAAAGAGGGACGCCGTGTGGCCGTCTTCGCCCATGCCCAGCACGGCCACGTCCAGTGGCCAGGGCAGGGCCGACAGACGCTGCTGGGCGGCATCGGTCAGGGCCAGCAGCGCGGCGCGCGCCAGACCCTGTCGGGCATCGAAGCCGGGCAGGGTGTCGAAAAACGGCAGCCAGTGCGCGGCGGCGGCCGGCCCTTGCAGCAGGTGCTGGCGCACCAGGGCGCTGTTGCTGTCGGCGTGGCCGGGGGGCACGCAGCGTTCGTCCACCAGCAGCACGGTCACCCGCGCCCAGGGCAGGGCCTGCCGGGCCAGTTGCTGGAACAGCGGCACCGGCGACCTGCCACCCGAGACCGCCAGCAAGGCCTGGCCGCGTTCGGCCACGGCTGCCCGCAAACGGCCGGCGATGTCGGCGGCGAGTGCCTGCGCCAGGGTGTCGCCATCGGGGCAGGGGTGGAGGTCGCAGCGGGCCAGGCTCATGGGTTCACTGCGCCTCGAACCACACCGCGTCCTCGCGCGCGACCAGCGCCGACGAGGCGGCCGGTCCCCAGCTGCCGGCGGGGTAGGTCTTGGGGCGGTCGTTGAGCTGCTTCCAGCCGTTCAGGATGGGGTCGGCCCAGCGCCAGGCGGCTTCGAGTTCGTCGCGGCGCATGAAGTGGGTCAGGCGGCCCTTGATGACGTCGATCAGCAGGCGTTCGTAGGCCTCGGCCCGGCGCTCGGTGAAGGCCGACTGCAGGTCCAGGTTGAGGAAGACCGGGCGCATCTTCATGCCCGAGCCCGGCTCCTTGGCCATCATCTGCAGCCGGATGGATTCCTCGGGCTGCAGGGTGATGATGAGCCGGTTGGGGTGGGCGCTGGCCGCCTGGTCCGCGAAGATGGAGAAGGGCGGATCGGAGAACTCGATGATGATTTCCGACTGGCGCTTTTGCATGCGCTTGCCGGTGCGCAGGAAAAAGGGCACGCCGGCCCAGCGGATGTTGTTGATCTGGGCCTTGATGGCGACAAAGGTCTCGGTCTGGCTGAGGGCCGGCACGTCGGCCTCTTCCAGGTAGCCCTGGGCCGGTTTGCCGTCGACCACGCCGGCGCCGTACTGCCCGCGCACGGTGTCGCGCAGCACGTCGGCCAGCTCGAACTTGCGCAGCGAGCGCAGCACCTTGAGCTTTTCGTCGCGCACGTCGTCCGGGTCGAGCGAGATGGGCGCTTCCATGGCCACGATGCACAGCAGCTGCAGCAGGTGGTTCTGCACCATGTCGCGCATGGCGCCGGTGTGGTCGTAGAAACCGGCGCGGGTGCCCACGCCCACGGTTTCGGCCACGGTGATCTGCACGCTCTTGATGGTGGGCGCGCGCCACAGGGGCTCCAGGATGGCGTTGCCGAAGCGCAGCACCATCAGGTTCTGCACCGTCTCCTTGCCCAGGTAGTGGTCGATGCGGTAGATCTGGCGCTCCTGGAAGTGCCGCGCCACCGCTTCGTTGATGGCCTGGGCCGAGGGCAGGTCGTGGCCCAGGGGCTTCTCCAGCACCACGCGCGCGTCGGCGTCGATCAGGCCGGCGTCGTCCAGGTGGCGGCAGATGTCGGTGAACAGGCTGGGCGCGGTGGCGAGGTAGAAGACCTTGGTTGCGCCTGGGCGGCAGCTGGCGTTCAGGCGCTGGTAACCGTCGGCCACGGTGGCGTCCAGGCTGACGAAGTCCAGCCGCTCCAGGAAGCTGGTCCAGGCGGTCGCCTTCAGGGCCTCGGCGTCGACGTGGGGGCGCGAGGTCTTGTCGATGAAGGCGACGTAATCCTCACGGCTCCAGTCGTGGCGGCCGACGCCGACGATGCGGCAGTCGCCGGGCAGGCGCTCGTGCAGGTGCGCCATGTAGAGCGCCGGCAGCAGCTTGCGCCAGGCGAGATCGCCGGCGCCGCCGAAGATGACCATGTCCAGGGGAGGAGTGAGAGCAGCGTTCATGAAGGGTGTGGGGCTGTGTATGTAATAAGGTTACATCAAAAAAGGCCAAAAAACAGGAAACAAGTTACATCCTGGTTTCAGGATGCCGTCCGTGCCGGTGCACACCTTCTCAGTTTTCCATCGCGCCGGAGCGCGACCCGCGACCCATGAAACGGTCGAACCGGGGGACACCGCCGGGCCGGCTTGACCGGACGGCTGGTGTCGCCCCTTGAGGGGGATGCGGCCACGCGCAGCGGGCCAGCGACGGGGCGGTCTGTTTCACTTCAGTCCGCGCGCAGTGTCAGGGATTCCAGGCCCCGCAGGTTGATCAGCGGCCGCCACCGGGGGCTGTCCTCGGCCAGCACGAGCCGGGGGTAGCGCTGCAGCAGCCGGCTGAACACCACCTCGGCCTCCAGCCGCGCCAGTGGCGCGCCCAGGCAGTAGTGGATGCCGGCGCCAAATCCCATGTGTGGGTTGGGGCTGCGCCCGATGTCGAAGCGGCCCGGGTCCGCGAACACGGCCGGGTCGCGGTTGGCGGCGCCGAGCATGAAGAACAGGGTCTGGTCGGGCGGGATCACCGTGTCCGCGACCGGGTACGGCCCGATGGTGTGGCGCGCCACCGTGGTGACCGACCCTTCGAAGCGCAGCATTTCATCGATGGCCGACGGCATCAGGTCCGGCGCCGCGCGCAGGCGGGCGAGTTCCTGCGGGTGGCGCAGCAGGCTCAGCATGCCGTTGCCGATCAGGTTGGTGGTGGTCTCGTGGCCGGCGATGAACAGCAGGATCAGGTTGCCCAGCAATTCGTCGTCGCTCATGGCGGTGTCCTCGTCGTGGGCGGCGATCAGCAGGGCCAGCAGGTCGTCGCGGCGCGGGCCGCGCCGGTGGGCCGCGATGTGCGCCAGCAGGTAACCGGCCATGGCATCGGCGGCGTCGGCCGCGGCCAGCCGTTGTGTCTTGCGCACCACCGGCTCGACGACCCAGGCCAGCGTGTCCGACCACAGCTTGGTCTGCTGGAAGTCCTGCGCCGGCAGGCCCAGCACGTCGCAGATCACGCGCACCGGCAGCGCCTGCGCCACGCTGGCCATGAGGTCGAATTCGCCCCGCGCCGGCAGCGTCGCCAGCAACTCGTCGGTGATGGCGGCGATGCGTTCGCGCAGCGCCATCACCACCGGCGGTTTGAAGGCGCCCTGGACGAGGCGCCGCAGGCGCGTGTGTTTGGGCGGGTCGTTGAACAACATCCACTGCTCTGTGGTGCGCTCCAGTGTCGACTCCGCGACGAAGGGTCGCAGCTGGGCATAGACCGGTGCGCGCCAGGGCTCGCGGCTCAACTGGCTGTTGCGCAGGCCGTGGCTGGTGTCGGCGTGGCCGAAGATGAGCCAGATGCCCAGCACGTCCCGGGCGACGGGGCCACGCTCGCGCAGCGCGCGCAGCAGTGGGTGGGGGTTGTCGCGAAAGGCCGGGTCACGCATGTCCACGGCGGGCGTGCCACTGCCGGCGGAGGTGAACGTTGTGTTCATGGCAGGCTCCAGTTCAAGCGCTGACCCGGGGCCGGCGCAGCGTGTGTGGGTCTGTGCTGGCGTCGGCGCCCAGCGCGGCCCAGCCCCGTGGGCCATGAGTATTGTGAAATTGTTTTTGTCGCATTTCACATTGGACGGTTTGCCTGCTCCCTCCTACCATTCACTCACCCCGACACGACCCGGCAAGAGGACCGGTCAGGGAACCACAAAAAAAATGGCGTGGCGGCAGGGAGTGGAGACAGGGAGAGGTCGCCGCCAGTTGGAAGGAAGAAGAAAGAGAAGAGCAGGGAGAACAGGGGAGGTGCTGGTCGAACAGCCGGGGCAAACAACCGGGCGGGCCAGCGGAAAAGCACAGGCATGCGCCTGTGCTTTTCTTTTTTGGGGCGCCCATCCGTCACGCTACACTTTCAAACAATTTCTAACATTTACAGGAGTTGGCATGCGCATGAGCACCCGGTTGGCCTGGTTGGGCACCTTGTGGACCGGAGCCGCATGGGCGCAGGTGGATCCCTGCGCCCAGGGGCAGAACAACGTCTGCGTGAGCTTCAGCACCGCACAAGGCGTGCCGCTGTCGCCCCAGGCCATGGTCTTGCTGGCCGCCATACTGGGCGTGCTGGCCTACGTGAAGCTGCGCAAGAACGCCTCCGGCCTGTGGGGCCTGGGTCTGTCGCTGGCCTTCGGCGCCTGGCTGACCCTGCAGCCCGGCGGCGCCGGCTGGGCCAATGGCTTTCACCGCGAGAATTTCAGCACCGGCAACCCGGTGGTGTCGTCCGCGAACATTTCCCCGCTGGTGGTGGTCAACAACCTGGCGCGCAACGCCACGATCACCGCCATCACCATCGACGGCTACCCGTTCAACCCGGCGCCGGGCACCTACGGCGGCTACGAGCGCTGCCACGTCGGCAAGGTGCTGGTGCCCTGGGTGGTGGGGAGCGACCCGATCGGCACCTGCGTGATCCAGTTCGTCTGAACCGGGGCGCGCGGGGCGGCCACGCATAATGGGCGGCGGTGGGGCGGTGCATGCCGCCCTTGTTACATTTCACGACAAGCATTGCCATGAGTTCCAACACCGCCCCGCTGGCCCAGATTGCTCCGCGCGACAAGGCCGAGATCCTGGCCCAGGCCCTGCCCTACATCCGCAAGTACCACGGCAAGACCATGGTCATCAAGTACGGCGGCAACGCCATGACCGACCCCGCCCTGCAGGCCGCCTTTGCCGAGGACGTGGTCATGCTCAAGCTGGTGGGCATCAACCCGGTGGTGGTGCACGGCGGCGGCCCGCAGATCGAGACCCTGCTGCAGCGCCTGGGCAAGAAGGGCGAGTTCATCCAGGGCATGCGCGTGACCGACCCCGAAACCATGGAAGTGGTGGAGTGGGTGCTGGCCGGCGAGGTGCAGCAGGACATCGTGGGCCTGATCAACCGCGCCGGCGGCAAGGCCGTGGGCCTGACCGGGCGCGACGGCGGCATGATCCGCGCGCGCAAGCTGCGCATGCTGGACCAGAAGGACCCCAGCGTCGAACACGACGTTGGCCAGGTGGGCGACATCGTGTCCATCGACCCCAGCGTGGTCAAGGCGCTGCAGGACGATGCCTTCATCCCCGTGGTCAGCCCCATCGGATTTGGCGAGCACAACGAGAGCTACAACATCAACGCCGACGTGGTGGCCGCCAAGCTCGCGACCACGCTGCAGGCCGAGAAGCTGCTGATGTTGACCAACATCCCGGGCGTGCTTGACAAGCAGGGCAAGCTGTTCACCGAACTCAGCATGCGCCGCATCGACGAGCTGTGCCAGGACGGCACCATCAGCGGCGGCATGATCCCCAAGATCGCCGGCGCGCTCGACGCCGCCAAGAGCGGCGTCAACGCGGTGCACATCATCGACGGCCGCGTGCCCCACGCGCTGCTGCTCGAAATCCTGGGCGACCAGCCCTTCGGCACCATGATCCGTTCGCACTGACGGGCCACCGCCATGCACAGCGCCGCCCTCGACACCGACGACACCCCGGCCACGGCGCCGGTGGGTCCGGAAACGACCGGGCGCAAGCGCCCCAAGCCGGGTGAACGCCGGGTGCAGATCCTGCAGACCCTGGCCGCCATGCTGGAGCAGCCGGGGGCCGAGCGCGTCACCACCGCGGCGCTGGCCGCGCGCCTGCAGGTGAGCGAGGCGGCGCTCTACCGCCATTTCGCCAGCAAGGCGCAGATGTTCGAGGGCCTGATCGATTTCATCGAGAACAGCGTGTTCGGCCTGGTGCAGCAGATCACCCAGCGCGAGACCGACCCGCGCCAGTGCGCGACGCGCCTGGTGGCCATGTTGCTGCAGTTCGGCGAGAAGAACCCCGGCATGGTGCGGGTGATGGTGGGCGACGCCCTGGTGTTCGAACACGAGCGCCTCCAGCAACGCATGAACCTGCTGTTCGACAAGTTCGACGCCGCCCTGCGCCAGACCCTGCGCGAAGGCACGCCGGGATCGGACACCCCCACGGTCGACGCCAGCGTGCTCGCGGGCGTGTTGACCGCCTTCGTCGTCGGGCGCCTGCAGCGCTTTGCCCGCAGCGGCTTCAAGCGGCTGCCGACCGAGCAGCTTGACGCCAGCCTGCGGCTGGTGCTGGCCACCGCAGGCTGAACGCTCAGTCGGCCGAAAAGCCCGAGGCCTTGACCACCGGCGTCCAGGTTTTGAGGTCGTTGCTGATGCTGCTGGTCAGGGTGTGGCCGGGCGCGGCGTCGGGCTGGGTGCCCATCTTCTGCAGGGCTTCTCGCACGTCGGGCAGGGTGACCACCTTGAGGGTCGCGGCCTCGAGCTGCTTCACCGTGGCGTCTGGGGTGCTCGCGGGCACGAACAGGCCGGTCCATTCGAGCTGGTCGAACTGCGGGTAGCCCAGTTCCTTGAGGGTGGGCACGTCCGGCAGCTGTTCGGCGCGCCGGGTGCCGTTCACCGCCAGGATCTTCACCCGCTTGCCCTGGTGCTGCACCATGTCGGCGATGGGGATGATGCCGGCGGCGAGCTGGCCGCCCAGCAGGTCCTGGGTCACGGGCGCGGCGCCCCGGTAAGGCACCGACAGCAGCTTGGTGCCGGTCAGCTCGCCGAGCTGGTAGCCGATGAACTGCGGCAGGCTGCCCGGCGCGGGCACGCCGTAGCTGGCGTGTTTCTGGTCGCCACGGGCCAGCTCCAGCCACTGCGCGACGGTGTTGGCCGGTGAGCCGATGGGCACGGTCACCGACTCGTAGAAGCTGGACAGGCGGGCCACGGGCTTGAAGTCGCGGTTGCCGTCATAGCGCACGATCTTGGTGGTCAGTTGGGCCATCACCATCATGTGGGTGGTGCCCAGCAGAACGGTCAGGCCGTCGCCCGGTTGTCCCTTCACGTAGTCGGCGGCGATGGTGCCGCCGGCGCCCACGCGGTTGTCCACCACCACCGGCACGCCGAGTTCGTCCTTGAGTTTGTCGGCGATGGTGCGGGCCAGCACGTCGGCCGAGCCGCCGGCCGGGAAGCCGACCACCAGGCGCAGGGCGCCCCGGTCCTTGGGCACCTGGGCGCTGGCCAGGCCGGCCACACAGAGCGCGGCCGGCAGCAGGGCCAGGGCGAGAAAACGACGGAGTTGCATGGGAGGCCTTTCGGGTCGGACGGGGGAGGGATGTGGTGTCACAGGGGCGCGGTGCGGTGGAACCAGGGCGCGGCGGCTTCGAGCTGCGCGGCCAGCTGCAGCAGCAGCGTGTCCTTGGCGAAGCGGCCCACCAGCTGCACCCCGATGGGCAGGCCGGTGGCAGACCAGTGCAGCGGCAGGCTGATGGCGGGCTGGCCGGTGGCGTTGAAGGCGCCGGTGAAAGGGCAGAAGCCGGCCATGGCCTGCTGGAATGCGTCCAGCGACAGCGTCTGGGTGGACAACCGCCCCAGCGGCACGGGCGGCTGGGCCAGGGTCGGTGTCAGCAGCACGTCGACGGTGTCGAAGAAGCGCGCGATCTGGCGCACTTCGCGGTTGATGACGGCAAAACGCGAGGCGTAGTGCACTCCGGTGACCTGTCGCCCCAGGGCGATGGCGGCGCGGGTCACGGCTTCGAGCTCGTCGTCCCGCGCGGCGCGCCCCAGCTGGGCTTCGCGGGCGTCGACGCTGGCGGCCAGGCCGGTGAGCAGCAGGGTGCCGCAGGCGGCGCTGAGCGCGGCCGCATCGAAGCGGGGCGCGCCTTCCTCGACCTCGTGTCCCAGGTCTTGCAGCAGGCGGGCCGTGTGTTCGACGGCGGCGCGGCATTCGGGGTCGATGGCGCGGCCCGAGAACGTGGTGGTGGTGAAGGCGATCCGCAGCCGCCCGGGGGCTTGCTGGATGGCCTGCGTGAACGGCGTGGCCGGCGGCGCGGTGAAGTAGGGCGCGCCCAGGTCCGGCCCGGCCGTGGCCTGCAGCAGGGCGGCGCAGTCGCGCACCGAACGCGTGACGGCGTGTTCGTGGCTCAGGCCGTGCGAGGCCTCGCCCCGGTGTGGCCCGGTGGGCAGCAGGCCACGCGTGGGCTTGAGGCCGACCAGACCGTTGCAGGCGGCTGGGATGCGGATGGAGCCGCCGCTGTCGGTGGCGTGGCAGGCCGGCAGGATGCCGCTGGCCACGGCCGCCGCCGCGCCGCCGCTGGAGCCACCGGCCGTGTGGTCCAGGTTCCAGGGGTTGCGGGTCGGGCCGGTCAGGGCCGGTTCGGTGGAGGCACTCATGCCGAATTCGGGCGAGGCCGTGCGGCCCAGGATCAGCAGGCCGGCGCGGCGCAGCCGGGCCACGGTCTCGCTGTCGAAGCCGTGCACGTCGTCGGCGAACAGGCGGCTGCCGTGGGTCAGCGGCATGCCGGCCACGGGGGCATGCAGGTCCTTGATGAAGTAGGGCACGCCGGCCAGCGGGCCTTGCGTGTGGGCCGCGTGCGGGGCGGCGGCCAGGGCCCGCGCTTCGGCCACGGCCGCCTCGTTCAGGTGGGTGACGGCATTGACCCGGGGGTTGACGTCGGCCAGCCGCTGCAGGGCCGCGTCCAGCACTTCCTGGCGCGACACATCGCCATGGCGGATCGCCTCGGCCAGGCCGGTGGCGTCGAATTGGCGGTAGTCGTGGAAAGGCAATCCCATGGTCAGGACCTCGCCACGGCGATGGCTTCGATTTCGAGCCGGCTGCCCAGCGCTAGCCCGCTGCTGCCAAAGGCGCTGCGCGCCGGATAGGGCGGCTGGAAGAAGCGGGTGTAGACCTCGTTGAACTGGGGCCAGTCGTTCATGTCGGCCAGCATCACCGTGCACTTGACGACTTGGCCGAGCTCGAAGCCATGGGCTTCCAGCGAAGCCTGCAGGTTGCGCAAGGCCTGCTCGGCTTCGGCCTTGAGCCCGCCGGGCGCCAGTTTCAGACCACCGGGCAGGGTGCCCATCTGACCCGACAGGTAGAGCGTGTCGCCCACCCGCACGATTTCGGAAAACGGCAGCCCCAGGGCCGAGAACGCGGGTGAGTTCAGGTGTTCGATGTCAGGCATGGGCCCACTGTAGGTGGGTGAAGGCATTCGCACAAATACAATATTTCATCGTAAGCCATACAATTTTGATATGCATTTCGACGGCAAAAGACTCCACTACTTCGTCACCGTGGCCGACACGGGCAGCCTGGGGCGGGCCGCCGAGGTGCTGCACGTGGCGCAGCCCGCCTTGTCGCGCCAGATGCGGCTGCTGGAAGACGAGGTGGGCGCCCCGCTGATGGAGCGCACCCCGCGCGGCATGGTGCTGACCGCCGCGGGCCAGGCCTTCTACCTGAGTGCGCGCCGGCTGCTGGACGACGGCCACGCCGCCGTGCACCGTGCGCGCCTGGCGGCCAGCGGCAACCTGGGCCACCTGCGGGTGGGGTTTTCCGAGATCTACCTGTGGCATCCCCAGGTGCTGGCGGCGCTGCAGGCCTATCGCAGCCAGAGCCCGGGCGTGACCTTCACGGTGGAGGCCATGCTGTCGGGCGCCATCGCCGAGCGCGTGCGCGACGGTCAACTGGACCTGGCGCTGGCCTACCGCAACCAGGCCGACGACGACAGCAGCTTGCACAGCCGGCCCTGGCTGGTGGACGAGTACCGGCTGGTGGTGCACCGGGATTCGGCCCTGGCCCGGCGCCCGCCGCGCCGGCTGGCCGACCTCAACGGCGAGGACTTCATCCTGTTCCGGCGCGACCAGTCGCCGCGCATGCACGACACCATCATCCACCACTTCCACCAGCGCGGCTTCTCGCCCCACATCGTGCAGGAAGGCACGACCCACTACACCGTGCTGGCCCTGGTGGCCGCCGGCCTGGGCTGCAGTGTCATGCCGGTCAGCGCCGCCGCGCGCATGCCGGCCGGCGTGAAGATGCTGCCGGTGCCCGACATGCAACTGCTGACCCCCATCCACGCGGTCTGGCACCGCGACAACTTCACCCCGGTGGTGCAGCGGTTCGTGGATCTGTTGTGTGAGCCCGGTCAAGTAGAGACCACCCTCTAGAAAAAAGGCCCCATGGCGACTGGGGGCCTCTGGACAACCGAGGATTTCCGTTCAGAATAGCACGATCGTTCGTTTTATTTTGAACAAGGTTCCATCGATGTCCGCCAGCACCGCACTCAAGTCGGCCGACGAGGCCCGCCAGCAGAAGGCCATGCACAAGGGCCAGCAGACCAAGGCGGCGATCGTGGACGCCGCGCTGGGCATGGCCACCCACGTGGGTGTCGAGGGTTTGAGCATCGGCGCCCTGGCCGAGGCCATGCACATGAGCAAATCGGGCGTGTTCGCCCATTTCGGCTCGCGCGAGGAGCTGCAGATCTCGGTGGTGCGCGAGTACCACAACCGTTTCGAGGACGAGGTGTTCAAGCCCGCGCTGAAGAAGGCCCGTGGCCTGCCACGCCTGCGTGCGCTGTTCGACAACTGGATGAAGCGCACCTCGGTCGAGATCGATTCCGGCTGCATTTACATCAGCGGCGCGGTCGAGTTCGACGACCGGCCCGGCCCGGTGCGCGACGCCCTGGTCGACACCGTGCTGACCTGGCACGGCGCCATGAAACGCGCCATCGCGCAGGCCAAACACGAAGGCCACCTGAACGCGGAGGTGGACGAGGACCAGACCCTGTTCGAGATCCACGGCCTGATCCTGGCGCTGCACTACGAGGCGCGATTCCTCAAGACACCCGAATCCATCGCCCGCGCGCACCGCGGCTTCGACCACATCCTGGCGCGCTGCGGCGCCCGGGTCTGACCCCCGTTTTCGTTTCCTTCATCTCACGAACCCCTAGGAGTCCCGCCATGCCCGTCTACAACCCGCCCCTGCGCGACATGCAGTTCGTGATGCACGAGGTGCTGAACGTCTGCGACGACTTCCGCGCCATGCCCGCGCACGCCGAGGTGGATGCCGACACCATCAACGCCGTGCTGGAAGAGGGCGGCAAGTTCGCCGCCCAGGTGGTGTTCCCGCTCAACATCGGCGGCGACACCGAAGGCTGCCAGCTCGACCAGGCCACCCACGAGGTCAAGACCCCAACCGGCTTCAAGCAGGCCTACAAGCAGTATGTCGAGGCCGGCTGGGCGGCGCTCAGCTGCGACCCGGCTTTTGGCGGCCAGGGCCTGCCGCTGGTGGTGAACCAGTGCATGTACGAAATGCTGAACTCGGCCAACCAGGCCTGGACCATGTACCCCGGCCTGACGCACGGCGCCTACGCCGCGCTGCACACCCACGGCACCGACGAACAGAAGGCCACCTACCTGCACAAGATGAGCAGCGGCGAGTGGACTGGCTCCATGTGCCTGACCGAACCCCACTGCGGCACCGACCTGGGCCTGATGCGCACCAAGGCCGAACCCCAGCCCGACGGCACCTACAGGATCACCGGCAACAAGATCTTCATCAGCGCCGGTGAACACGACATGGCCGAGAACATCATCCACCTGGTGCTGGCCCGCCTGCCCGACGCGCCGCCCGGCATCAAGGGCGTGAGCCTGTTCATCGTGCCCAAGTTCCACGTCAAGGCCGATGGCTCGCTGGGCGAGCGCAACGGCATCTACTGCGCCGGCCTGGAGCACAAGATGGGCATCCACGGCAACGCCACCGCGCAGCTGGTGCTGGAGGGTGCCGTGGGCACCCTGGTGGGTCAGCCGAACAAGGGCATGCAGGGCATGTTCGTGATGATGAACGCCGCCCGCCTGGGCGTGGGCAACCAGTCGCTGGGCCTGACCGAGGTGGCCTACCAGAATGCGCTGGCCTACGCGAAGGACCGCATCCAGATGCGCAGCCTCAGCGGCGCCAAGGACAAGAGCCAGCCGGCCGACCCCATCATCGTGCACCCCGACGTGCGCAAGATGCTGCTGACCGCCAAGGCCTATGCCGAAGGTGGCCGCGCGCTGGCGGTGTTCTGCTCGGTGCTGCTGGAGAAGGTGCACCACCACCCCGACGAGAAGGTGCGCAAGGACAGCGACGACATGCTCTCGCTGCTGACACCCATCGTGAAGGCCTTCCTGACCGACAACGCCTGGACCGCCACCACGATGTGTCAGCAGGTGTTTGGTGGCCACGGCTACATCAAGGAATGGGGCATGGAGCAGTTCGTGCGCGATGCCCGCATCAACATGATCTACGAGGGCACCAACACCATCCAGAGCCTGGACCTGCTGGGCCGCAAGGTGCTGGGCAACAACGGCGCCACGCTCAAGAAGTTCGGCCGCCTGGTGGCCGCGCTGGTGGAGGAAGAAGGCGTCAACGAGAAGATGGCCGAGTTCATCAACCCGCTGGCCGTGCTGGGCGAGCAGATCAACAAGTTCACCACCGAGATCGGCTTCAAGGGCTTGCAGAACCCCGACGAGGTGGGCGCCGCCGCGGTGGACTACCTGCGCGTGGCCGGCCACCTGGTGCTGGGCTACTTCTGGGCCCGCATGGCGCAGACCGCGCAACGCGCCATCGCCAGCGGCAACACCGACCCCTTCTACCCGGCCAAGCTGCAGACCGCGCGTTTCTACTTCGCCAAGCTCTTCCCCGAGACCGCCACGCTGATGCGCACCGCTCGCGCCGGCGCCAAGGTCCTGATGGACACCGACCTGGCGCTGGCCTGACCCGTTTTTTCAACAGAGAGGAGACCGCGATGAAGAACACCCTGACCCTCATGGCATTGAGCCTGTGCGCCGCTGGCGCGATGGCACAGATGAGCCCGGTGGGCACCTGGCACACCTTCGACGAGAAGACCAAGGAGGTCAAGTCGGAAATCGTGGTCTCTGAAACCAACGGGGCCGTGCATGGCCGCATCAGCAAGCTGCTGCGCAAGGAGGCCAAGCAGGACGCGGTGTGCGACCAGTGCACCGACGAGCGCAAGGACAAGCCCATGCTGGGCCTGGAGATCATCCGCGGCGCCAGGAAAGCCGAGGGCAAGGACGTCTGGGAAGGCGGCAAGATCCTCGACCCTGAAAACGGCAAGGAATACACCCTGCGCCTGACCCCCAACGAAGGCGGCGCCAAGCTCGATGTGCGCGGCTCCTTCGGCCCCTTTGGCCGCACCCAGACCTGGGTCCGTGTGAAGTAAACCCACCCCCGCCGCGCTGCGCGCAAGCCCCTCAAGGGGGCGTTGCCAGCAGGCCGGCGGAGCCGGTCCTGCGGCCACCCCGGCTTCTACCCGGGCACGCGCAGGAGCCCATCCTCAACGTGGAATATCTATGTCTCGATTTCAAGTGAAAAAAGTCGCCGTGCTCGGCGCGGGCGTGATGGGGGCGCAGATTGCTGCGCACCTGGTCAACGTCAAGGTGCCGGTGGTGCTGTTCGATTTGCCGGCGAAAGAAGGCCCGGCCAGCGGCATCGCGTTGCGCGCCATCGACAACCTCAAGAAGCTCAAGCCGGCGCCGCTGGGCGACGTGCGCGACGCCGAGCTGATCCAGCCCGCCAACTACGGCGAGCACATGGAGCTGCTGCGCGGCTGCGACCTCATCATCGAGGCCATCGCCGAGCGCATGGACTGGAAGACGGACCTGTACCACAAGATCGCGCCCTTCGTGAGCGAAGGCGCCATCGTCGCCTCCAACACCTCGGGCCTGTCGATCACCCAGCTCAGCGAGGCGCTGCCTGCCGCCATCCAGCCGCGTTTTTGTGGCATCCATTTCTTCAACCCGCCGCGCTACATGACGCTGGTGGAGCTGATCGCCACGCCCGGCACGCAGCCGCACATCCTCGACCAGCTCGAAGCCTTCGTCACATCGGGCCTGGGCAAGGGCGTGGTGCGCGCCAAGGACACGCCCAACTTCATCGCCAACCGCATCGGCATCGCCGGCATGTTGTCCACCATGAGGGAGGTCGAGCGCTATGGCCTGAGCTACGACGTGGTCGACGACCTGACCGGCAAACGCCTGGGCCGCGCCAGCAGCGGCACCTTCCGCACCGCCGACGTGGTGGGTCTGGACACGATGGCCCACGTGGTCAAGACGCTGCAGGACAACCTGAGCCTGGACACCGATCCGTTCTACGGCAGCTTCGGCACGCCCGAGGTGCTGCAGACCCTGATCGCCATGGGCCACCTGGGCCAGAAGGCCAAGGCCGGCTTCTTCAAGAAAGTCGGGCGCGACGTGCTGCGCTTCGACCTCGCGAGCAAGGACTACGTGGCCGCCGGCCAGAAGGCCGACGAGGTGTATGGCCGCATGCTCAAGAAGCCGGCCGGCGAGCGCCTCCGCTTGCTGCGCAACAGCGAGGGCCCGCAAGGCCAATTCCTGTGGGCCATCCTGCGCAACAGCTTTCACTACGCCGCCATCCACCTGGCGTCGATTGCCGACACCGCCCGCGACGTCGACCAGGCCATGCGCTGGGGCTTTGGCATGAAGCAGGGCCCTTTCGAGCTGTGGCAGGAGGCCGGCTGGCTTGAAGTCGCCAAGATGGTTCAGGAGGACATCGACGCCGGCAAGGCGTTGTGCCAGGCGCCACTGCCGGATTGGGTGTTCAAGGGGCCCGTGGCCGAGGCCGGCGGGGTGCACACCGCGCAAGGTTCGTGGAACCCTGCCAAGGGCGTGTTTGAAGCCCGCCGCAGCCTGCCCGTGTACCAGCGCCAGCACTTCCCCGAGCTGTTGCTGGGCGAGGCCGGCCCGCAGTTCGAGACCGCCGGCACCACCCTCGCCGAAGACGCCAGCCAGCGCACCTGGACCCTGGACGGCGACGTGCTGATCTTCAGCATCAAGACCAAGATGCACGCCATCAGCCCCGAGGTGTGCGAAGGTTTGATGGCTGCCATCGAGCTGGCCGAGACCGACTACCAGGGCCTGGTGATCTGGTCGGGCGACGAGCCCTTCAGCGCCGGTGCCGACCTGCAGGCCATGCTGCCCGCCTTCATGGCGGTGGGCGTGAGCGCGATCGAGGACGCCGAAGGCTTCATGCAGCAGACCATGCTGCGCCTGCGCTACGCCAGCGTGCCGGTGGTCAGCGCCGTGCGTGGCCTGGCTTTGGGTGGCGGCTGCGAGCTGGCGGTGCACAGCGCCCGCCGCGTGGTGCACATGGAAAGCTACATCGGCCTGGTGGAAGTGGGCGTGGGCCTGGTGCCTGGCGCCGGCGGCCTGACCTATATCGCCCGCCGCGCGGCCGAAAACGCCGAGGCCAGCACCGGCAAGGACCTGCTGCCCTTCCTGACCGAAGGCTTCTCCGCCGCCGCCATGGCCAAGGTGGGCACCAGCGCGCTCGAATCGCGCCAGCTGGGCTACGTGCTGCATTCCGACGTGATCGTGCCGCACAAGGACGAGCTGCTGTTCGTGGCGCTCAACGAAGCCAGGGCGATGTTCCTGGGTGGCTACCGCGCGCCACACAAGCGCCTGTTCCCGGTGGCCGGCCGCTCGGGCAAGGCCACCATCCTCGGCAGCCTGGTCAACATGCGCGACGGTGGCTTCATCAGCCAGCACGACTTCCACATCGCCAGCCTGATCGCGAACGTGGTGACCGGCGGCGACGTCGAGCCCGGCACCCTGGTGAGCGAGGACTACCTGATGACGCTGGAACGCCGCGCTTTCTGCGCGCTGATCGTCCACCCCAAGACCCAGGAACGCATCCTCGGGATGCTCAACACCGGCAAGCCCGTGCGCAACTGAGGACCCGACCATGAAACAGATTCAAGACGCCTACATCGTTGCCGCCACGCGCACCCCCATCGGCCGCTCGCACAAGGGCGCCTTCAAGCACCTGCGACCCGACGACCTGCTGGCCCACGCCCTGCGTTCGGCACTGGCCCAGGCCCCGGGCCTGGACCCGGCCGCCATCGAAGACGTGATCTGCGGCTGCGCCATCCCGGAAGCGCAGCAGGGCCTGAACGTGGCGCGCATCGGCGCCATCCTGGCCGGACTGCCCCACAGCGTGGGTGGCATCACCGTCAATCGCTTCTGCGCCTCGGGCCTGTCGGCGGTGCAGATGGCGGCCGACCGCATCCGCGTGGGCGAGGCCGAGGTCATGATCGCCGCCGGCGTGGAGAGCATGAGCATGGTGCCCATGATGGGCAACACGCCCAGCCTCTCACCCAGCATCTTCAGCAACACCGACGACGTCGAGAACTACGGCATCGCCTACGGCATGGGCCTGACGGCCGAGAAGGTGGCGCAGCAGTGGAAGGTCTCGCGCGACGCGCAGGACGCGTTCGCGCTGCAATCGCACCAGCGCGCCGTGATCGCGATGAAAAACGGCGAATTCAGCGCCGAGATCACACCGGTGGAGGTGACCGAGCGCAGCGTCGACCTCGACAGCGCCGAGGTCAGCACCAGCACCCGCACCATCAGCCTGGACGAAGGCGCGCGCCCCGACACCACGCTCGAAGGCCTGGCCAAGCTGCGCACCGTGTTCGCGGCGCGCGGCTCGGTCACGGCCGGCAACAGCTCGCAGACCAGCGACGGCGCGGGCGCGCTGATCCTGGCCAGCGGCGCGGCCGTGCAACGCTTCGGCCTCCAGCCGCTGGCGCGGTTTGTCGGCTACGCCTCGCGGGGTGTGCCGCCGCACATCATGGGCATTGGTCCGATCGAGGCGATTCCGGCGGCGCTCAAACACGCCGGCCTGAAGCAGGACGACATCGACTGGTTCGAACTCAACGAGGCCTTTGCCGCGCAGTCGCTGGCGGTGATGAACACCCTGGGCCTGGACCCGGCCAAGGTCAACCCCATGGGTGGTGCCATCGCCCTGGGTCACCCGCTGGGCGCCACCGGCGCCATCCGCTCGGCCACCGTGGTGCATGCCCTGAAGCGCCACAACAAGAAGTACGGCATGGTGGCCATGTGTGTGGGCATGGGGCAGGGCGCCGCGGGCATTTTCGAGCGCGTGTGACAGACCGGGGGGCCGCCTTGCTGGCACACTGGCGCCATGAGCAAGCCACTCCCCCACGCACATCCGTTTGACACCGCCCTGGCGTTGTCGCAGGACCCGTCAGGTCATTTTTCGGGCCACACCAACCAAGCCTACTGGAACATGGTCGGCCCCTTCGGCGGCATCACCGCCGCTGCCGTGCTGCGGGCCATCATGTTGCACCCGCAGCGTCTGGGCGAGCCACTGTCCCTGACCGTCAACTACGCCGGTGCGCTGACCGACGGCCCGTTCGAGCTGCAGGTCACGCCGGTGCGCACCAACCGCTCCACCCAGCACTGGACGGTCACGCTGCTGCAGAACGACGCGGACGGCGCGCCGGTGGTGTCGACCACCGCCACCGCCGTGACCGCCGCGCGGCGCGAGACCTGGAGTCTGAGCGATACGCCCATGCCGCCGGTGCCCGCGCCGCAGACGCTGGAGCGGCGCGTGATGTTCAAGGGCGTGGAGTGGCTCAACCGCTACGACATGCGCCCCATCACCGGTCCAGTGCCCCAGACCTGGGACGGTGGTGGCCACAGCAGCCTGTCGCAGCTGTGGATGCGCGACGAGCCGGCGCGCCCGCTGGACTTCTGCTCGCTGGCCGCCATGTGCGACGTGTTCTTTCCCCGCGTGTGGCTGCGCCGCGCCTCGCAGGTGCCGGCCGGCACCGTGGCCATCACTGTCTATTTCCACGCCGGCAGCCGCGAACTGGCCGCCGCCGGCACCGACTTCCTGCTGGGCCAGGCCCAGGCGCAGGAATTCCGCAACGGTTTCTTCGACCAGACCGCGCAGGTCTGGAGCCAGGCCGGCCTGATGCTGGCCACCTCGCACCAGGTGGTCTACTTCAAGGAGTGAGGCTGGCCTATTCGGGCTGGATGCCCGCCGTCTTGATGATGCGGCCCCAGCGCTCCGAGATTGTCACCGGCCGACCGGCTGCTGCGTGAAACCTGACGCGGTTGACATCGGGACCACGCTCCATGGAAACCCCGGGTTGTTCCATTGAGTGAAATGGACGACGGATTTGAATGGATGGGACCGGTATGCCCACGAAGAATGGGTGCTCCAGCGACCGCCATTCCATCAGGAGCCACCATGTATCTCACCCGACGCGCGTTGTTGTGTGCCGCCGCTTTGGCCGCAGGCGCCCACACCGCTCATGCACAAGTACCGGCCGACCGGTTTCCATCCGGACCCATCAAGCTGGTGGTCAATTTTCCCGCCGGCGGCAATGCCGATCTCATTGGTCGCGTGTATGCCCGCAAGCTCAGCGAAATGCTCAACGTCCCGGTGGTGGTGGACAACCGCGGGGGCGCTGCAGGCACCTTGGGCGCCGATGCCGTGGCGAAAGCGCCCGCCGATGGGCAGACGCTGCTGATCACGCCGTATTCGGTGTTCACCAACCGCAACCCTGCGATCCGGACCGCCTACAACGCGCTCGACGACTTCACGCCTGTCGCGCCCCTCACCGTGGCGCCCTTGGTCTTGGCCACTTCGGCCACCAGCCAGGTGACCGACATGCGCGACCTGGCCACTTTTGCCCAGGGCAAGCGCCTGTCCTATGGCACCTATGGCCCCATGACGACCACCCACATCGGGCAACACCGCATTGCCCGGCAGCTCAAGGCAATGGATGCCGTGGCCGTTGCCTACCGGGGCGAGGCGCCGATGCTGGCCGACCTGCTGGGCGGGCAAATCCAGATGGGGGTGTTGTCGCTGGCGACCGCACGTGAAAACGAGAAGGCGGGAAAAATCCGCCTTCTGGGCTTGATCAGCCCGCAACGCAGCGAGTTCATGCCGCAGCTGCCCACCCTGCGCGAGCTGGGCTTTCCAGGTGTGGACTGGACGGACGGCGTGGTCGTCTTTGCTTCATCCAAAGTCCCGGCGTCGACCCTGGTGCCACTGCAGGACAGTTCGCGCAAGGTGCTGCTGGACGACGACATGCTGCGCACCTTGCGCGCTCAACCCAACCAGCCTTGGCTGGACATGACGCCCCAGGCGCTCAAGGCCCAGATGGCGGCCGATACGGCCTTCTGGGACAAGGCACAGGCTGAAATGGGGTCCACACAATGAGCGCGCCCGCCATGTCCTCCTTGCCTTCGTTTGTGCCAGAGCCCGCTCGCCGCATGGTGGTGGTGGGCGGTTGTGGTGGCATAGGCCGCGCGCTGGTGAGCGCGGCACGTGCCCTGTCCATCGAGGTCAAGGTGATGGACACCGCCCGCGCCATCGACGCCACGCCGGCCCAGCCAGGGGTGGACCAGATCGCCTGCGATGTGTCGCAGGAAGATCAGGTTCAGGCGGCCTTTGACGCCATTGGGGCCACCTGGGGGCGCATCGATGCCCTGGTCAACCTGGCGGGCTACACCGGTGAACGCATTCCCGTGGCCGAGATGCCCACCCGCGAATGGGACGACATCGTCAACACCGACCTGCGGGGCATGTTCCTGGTCGCGCGCGCCAGTGCCCCCTGGCTCAGGGCCTCGGCACAACAGGGCATGGCCCCCGCCGTGGTCCTGGTGTCCTCGACCTTTGGCGTGATGGTGCCGCTTGTGGGCTACGCGCCCTACGCCACCTCCAAGGCCGGCGTGATCAACCTGGTGCGGGCCCTCGCCACCGAATGGGCGCCCGCCATCCGGGTCAACGGGCTGGCGCCAGGGGTGATCGAAACCCCCTTTCTGCAGGGCGGTACTGGGCGGGCGCAAAAAAAATCCGGACTGGACGTGAAGCACTTCCTCGGCGGCGTTCCCTTGCAGAGGCTGGGGCAACCCGAGGACATCGCGGCCCCGCTGCTCTACCTGCTCAGCCCGGCGGCGAGTTACCTCACGGGCCAGACCTTGCATGTCAACGGTGGGAGTCACATGGCATGAACACCCGCTACCCTTTTCCCACGACGCTCACCAGCTACATCGACGGGCAGTGGCAGCCACCCGGTGCCACCCTGCTGCCGGTGATCAACCCAGCCACCGGACAGACCATTGCCCAGGTGGCCCAGGCCGACGCCCAGGAGACCGCACAGGCCGTTGAAGCCGCGCGTCTGGCCCATGAACGTGGGCAGTGGGCCGGCCTGGCCACCGCAGACCGGCAGGCGGTGTTTCGCCACATCGCCGAGCTGGCGCGGCGCCACGGCGAGGAGCTGGCGTGGCTGGAGACGCTGAACAGCGGCCTGCCGCTGCGCTACGTGACCCACGGACAGATGCCCCGGGTGGCCCGCAATTTCGAGTTCTTCGCCGACTGGATGTCCCAGAACGTGGAGAAGGCCGGTACCCAGGACGCTGCCTACTTGCGCTATGTGGTCCGCGAGCCCGCGGGGGTGGCGGCGCTGATCTCGCCCTGGAACGCGCCGCTGGCGCTGGCGTCCACCAAAATCGCGGCCGCGCTGGCGTTTGGCAACACCTGTGTCGTCAAAACCGCCGAGACGACGCCATTGGCCGTGTCCCGGTTCATGGAGCTGTTGACACAAGCCGGGGTGCCGGCGGGCGTGGTCAACCTGGTCCATGGCAGCGGCGCCGTCACGGGTGACGCCCTGGTTCGCCACCCGGCCGTGCGTGTGGTGTCGTTCACCGGGGGCACGGAAACAGGCCGGGCGATTGCCACGGCCGCCGGCCCCGGCCTCAAACGGGTGGATCTGGAACTGGGTGGCAAGTCCGCCAACATCGTGACCGCTTCCGCCGACCTTGACCTCGCCCTGGACGGCGCGCTGGCCGGCATCTACTCCAACAACGGCCAGCAGTGTTTCGCCGGCTCGCGCATCCTGCTGCAGCGGGGCATCGCCGACCAGTTCGTCAGCCGCTTCGTGGCGCGGGCCCGGCGCATCCGGGTGGGCGACCCGATGGACGCGCGCACCGACATCGGCCCCTTGGCCAACGCTGCCCATCACCGGCGGGTGAGTGCCCACGTGGCCGCCGCGGTGGCCGACGGCGCCGAACTGCTCACCGGCGGTGGGTGCCCTGCCGGTTGCGAGGCCGGCTACTTCATCGAGCCGACCGCCGTGCTCGTGCCCCACAACCAGTTGCGGGTCTGCCAAGAGGAGATATTTGGCCCGGTGGCGGCCATTCAGGTGTTTGACGACTTCGACCAGGCGATCGCCCTTGCCAACGATTCCGCGTTCGGCCTGGTGTCCTACCTGTGGACGCAGAACCTCAACCAAGCCATGGCAGGCGCGCAGCGGCTGCAGGCCGGCGTGGTGTTGACCAACACCACGATGACACTGGACACACGTTTCCCCTTCGGTGGTTACAAGCAGTCGGGCGTGGGGCGCGAAGGCATCGACGGCATGCGCCACTTCTACACCGAGGAAAAAACAGTGACGGTGGCCTTGCGCCCGCCACCGATGGAGCGTTTGGGTGCGGGTGGCTGAAGGCTCAGTTCACGCTCGATGGCCTGAACCATCGAGCGCAGCGCCTGCCCGGCGCGCAACAGCTGCTGCGCGATGCCGTGTTGATTGGACGTGGTGGCGCAGTTGAAGGCAATCCGCCCGTGCGCCCCCGGCAACAACACCGACGCACCCACCCCGCTCACGCTGTCTTCGCACGAGCGCACGCGGACCACAAAACCGTCGCGCTGGTATTCGGTGATGGCCCGCTCGATACGATCCCGGACGGCGGGCCAGCCCACACCGTAGGCGCTGCGCAACTGCTGCAGGAGGGCGATGCGTTCGACCGGCTGGGCATGGGACAGGTAGGCCAGGCCCAGGGCCGTTTCGGCCATGGGCACGACCGAGCCGACCGATGTCGTGCCGACACGCGGGCCAGCGCCACGTGCGGCGTCGAGAAACACCATGCCGAGGCGGTCACGCGCGGCCATGCCGACCGTCATGCCTGTGCTGGCCGCCAGTGCCAGCATGTGCGGCTTGGCCACCACCAACAGGCCCGAGTGGTGTTGCACACAAGCCCCCAGCGCCAGCAGGCGCCCGCCCATCGCGTACTTGCGTGTGCGCTCGTCCAGACGGAGGTAGCCCAGGGCCAGCAGCGTCGCGCACAAACGCGACACGGTGGCTTTGCTCAGGCCGGTGCGCGAGGCGATGTCCAGGTTGCCCAGCAGCTCGCCGTACGCAAACACGGCCAGGACATCCAGCCCTCTGGCAAGCGTGGTGACCAGACGCTGCGACCCCAGGTCGCTGCGGTCAAGGTTGTCGACGCTGGAGATGTCGCTCGGCGACGCGGGCATGGTGGTCAGGGCAGCACGCGGACCGCACCCCTTTGCTGCAGCGCCTGCACCTGAGTCGCCGATTTGCCCAGCAAGTTGTGCAAGACCTGCGCGGTGTGTTGGCCCAGCATGGGCGGCGCCACATACGCCACGGGCGCCTGAGGCAGGCGCAGCGGGCTGCGCAGCGTGGGCACCTCCTGGCCGCTGCCATGGGGCAGGCTGAGGTGCAGGTCGCGGTGCCGGACCTGCGGGTCTTCAAAGACCTGACGCATGTCGTTGATGGCGGCACAGGGCACGGTGCGAGCCGACAGCCTATCGATCCACTCGGCCACCGGCCGGGTGAGGGTGACGGCTTCCAGGTGCTCGTGCAGCGCCTGGCGGTGGGCCAGCCGATCGATGTTGGTGGCGAAGCGCGGGTCGGTCAGCAGCTCGACGGGCAGCTCCAACACCTCCAGCAGCGCGGCGAACTGCCCGTTGTTGCCCGCCGACATCGAGAAAAATCCATCGCTGGCGCGGAAGACCTCGGACGGTGCGGTGATCGGGTTGTTGTTGCCCTGGCGTTGTGGCACCTCGCCCGTCATCAGGTAGCCCAGGGCCAGGTGGCCCATGATGGCGGTGGTCGCGTCCACCATGGCCATGTCGATGAACTGGCCCGCGCCGCTGCTGCGGCGGTGCATCAGCGCGGCGAGGATGGCAATCGCCGCATACAGCCCAGTGAAGATGTCGGCCACCGGCACGCCCGCGCGCATGGGTCCACCACCGGGCTGGTCATCGGGTTGTCCGCAGGTGCTCATGAGTCCGCACATCGCCTGCAGGACGGAGTCGTAGGCGGGGCGGCTCGCGTACGGACCGTCCTGACCAAAACCCGTGACGCTGCAATAGATCAGTCCCGGGTGTCGGGCGCACAGGGTGGCGTGATCGAGCCCGTAGCGCTTGAGATCGCCGACCTTGAAGTTCTCGACCACCACGTCGCATTGCGCCACCAACTCGTGCATCAGTGCCTGTCCATCGGGGTGGCTGATGTCCACCGCCATGGACTGTTTGCCGCGGTTGGTCCCCATGAAAAAGGCCGAGTCGCCCCGGCTGGCGGGACCGACAAACGGCCCCACGCGGCGGGTGTCGTCGCCGCCTTCAGGTTTCTCGATCTTGATCACTTCCGCGCCAAGGTCGGCCAGTGTCTGGGTGCACCATGGACCCGCCACCACACGGGTGAGGTCCAGCACCCGGATTCCATCCAGTACGCCTGCCATGTGTCGCTCCTCAGCCGATCTGCACGCGGCCAGATCTCAGCAAAACGCGGTACCCGGTCATGTCCTGCACGATCGCGTCGCGCATCTGCTGAGGACTGCCCACGACCACTCGGTAGCCCAGTTTGTTCAAGGCGGAAGCCGCTTCGGGTGAGCGCAGGGCGTTGCTCAGGGCGCGTTGCAGGCGGTCCACCACGTCAGACGGCGTGCCTGCCGCGGCGGAAAATCCCAGCCAGGGTTCGTAGCTGTATTGGGCCAGTTGCAGAACGCCTGAACGGTTGGCGGGCTTGACCTGTGGCAGCACGTCCCAGGTGTCCTGCGAGGTCGTGGCCAGCGCCACCAGCTTGCCAGCTTCGATGTGCGGTTTCGCGGCCCCTGACACCATCATCACCTGCACCTGGTTGCCCAGCAAAGCAGTGACACCTTCGCTCTCGCCCTTGTAGGGCACGTGGGTGAGCTGGATGTCCAGTCGGCGGAAAAAGTCCTCCTGCGCCAGGTGGGATGAGCTGTTGGTGCCAAAACTGGCGTAGTTCAGCACGCCCGGACCGGCCTTGGCGCGGGCGATCAGTTGCTGCAGCGACTGGATGCCCAGCGACGGATGGACACACCACACCGCCGGGGTGCGAACCGCCAGTGTCAAGGGGGCGAAGTCCTCGGGGGATTGGTAGCCCACGTTGGGGTCGAACACTGGCAGCGCCGAGAGTGCCGTGACGGAGGTGACCGCAATGGTGTGGCCGTCGCGCGGTGCGCGCAGCAGGGTCTGGACGCCGATCTTGCCTGCCGCGCCCGGCTTGTTGTCGACGGTCACTGTCGTCCCGAGTTCCTTGGACATGGACTGGGTGACGACGCGGGCCAGCGTGTCTGCCGGGCCGCCAGGGGCGTTGGGCGCGATGATGCTGATGTTGCGTGTCGGCCAGGGCGCCTGTGCGCGTGCGCTGGACCAGAGTGGCAGCGAGCTGCCAGCGAGCGCGAGTTGCAGGACGCGACGGCGGCCGATGCGTGGGGGGGTCATGACGGGTCTCCTTGAGGTGCAATGGGGGCGGCAAAGCCGTTGTTCTGCAGGAAATCGAGCAACACGGCGTTGAACCGGGTGGGGTTCTCCGCCCATCCGAAGTGGCCCAGTCCGTCCAGCGAGGCGAATTGCGCCTGAGGCATCTTGGTGGCCATTTTCTGCATCACTTCGGCGGGGGCGGTGCGGTCCAGCGCACCCGCCACGCAGAGGGCGGGTACGTTCATGGTGGGCAGCAGCGCCCGGCCTTCGTAGGTCGCGATCGCCGCCACCGCCGCGCGAAAGGTTTCTTCACGCATCTGGCTCACGGTCGCGATCAGCAGGTCCACCACGGTGCCACCGCTGCCTGGTGCCATCATGTGACGCAACATCTCTGGTGCGTAGTCGGGAATGCTGCGACCCGCATCCAGCGGCGCCACGCGCTGGCGAACGAATTCCCGCTGCCAATCGCCATCCGACTGACCGAAGGCCGCGCTCGTGGCCGACAGGACGTAACCTTGAATCAAGGGCGCCGCATAGGCCCATGCGCGCTGGGCGATCATTCCGCCCATGCTGTGGCCCATCACGACGTTGCGGACACCGCCTTCGCGCTGCAACAAGGTCGCCAGCGCCTGCGCGCAGTGGTCGATGCCGAAACCATCGGGCAACACCGACAGACCGTAGCCGGGCGCATCCCAGGCGACCACGCGGTAGCCGTGGCGGACCAGCGCCTCGACCTGTGCGCGCCAGTATTCCTTGGCACCAAAAGCCCCGTGCAACAGGAAAACCGTGGTGCCGTTGGGCTGGCCATGGGCTTGGGTGACCGCGTGGTCGGGCAGGGGGACGCTGAAGCTCATTGCACACCTCCGGCGTCCGACATGGGCATCCAGTAAGCGTGTGCACCCAACGGGATGTAGCCAGGCAGAACGACGCGGCAGACCGGACCGCGCGTGATGTCCTTGGCATCGAGCACCACACATTCGGCGCGCCGGTTCACGGTATCGGTCATGTAGGTGATCAGGTAGCCATCGTCCTCGTCCTTGGCGCCCAGCCGCGGCGCGAACGGTGCTTCGCTCACATAACATCCCGCCGGTGCACGCCAGCTCTGCGTGGCACCGGTCTTGAGGTCGTATTTCTTGAGTCCATCAAGGTGCCAGAAGCCCGGCACCATGTGGGCGTTGTACGAATACCGGTTGGGGCGGCCCTTGTAGCGACCGTTGACCATGGGGAACTCGGTGACCTCGTCGTCCAGGTCTTCCTCGTGGGTCTGGCCCGTCTTGAGGTTGAAGCGCCAGCGGTGCATGCGGGTCTCCTGCTTGTGCATGTCCAGCAGGGCGAGCATGCGCGCATACCCTTCCTTCGGGTAAGCGCTCAAGTCGGGTACCGGGTTGGTCTGGATGCAGCCTTCCATCACGATCTCGTCGCCGAGCTCGTAGCTGTTGGACAGGTGCAGGATGTAGCAGGGTTGCCCCTCGAACCAGCGCACGTCGCGGTTGCTGCCCAGGCGTGGGATGATGCCGAAGCGGGCCGGCACGTCGCGGTGGAATTTCAGACGGTGCTGCCCCTTGGCCAGGCTTTGCTGGTCAAAGAACATTGGCAGGTCGTGCAGGATGCAATGGTGTTCGGTCATGCCCATGTCGTGGGGCCAGCGTGGCCCTGGCAGGTCGATGGGCTCGTAGTGCACCAGCTCGTTGGCGGCGTTCACCACACCGTAGTTGAACAGCGGCGCCTTCTCGTGGTAGTTGAAGAACATCATCTCGCCGCTGTGTTCATCGACCTGGAAATGGGAGGAAATGCCGCGGTCGCCCAAGGCGTGGGCCCAGGCGGGGTCCGGCCCAAGGGTTTCCAGGGTAAAGGGGTCCAGGCGGTAGGGCTCGCTGCATTGGCTCATCGCCACGATGGCCTTGCCCGCGTGCACGATGATGTCGGTGCCCGCGTTGTCCTTCATCGCCCCGATCGAGCCCCAGCCCCGGCGGGTCGCGCGGCGGGGCTCGATGATGCCGGGCCACAGCGAAGCACCGGCCGCCTGTTCGGCGAGGAAACCAGTGGTGCGCACCCAGCGGTTGCGGTAGCTGAAACGGCCGTCTTCGAAACGCGCCGCGTGCACCATGCCGTCACCGTCGAATGGGTGGTATTTGCCCATGGGTGCGTGGACCTGGTTGTGGCCGTTGCGCATGTAGACGCCGTGGAGGTCGCGCGGGATCTCGCCGATGACCTGCAGGTCGGCGCCGTCGGCCGTCCATTCGGTGTCCGTGGGTTCCCAGGCGCCGTTCAGGTAGGGGTTGTCGGACGGCAGACAGGTGCGTTGAGCGCGGCTGTGGATGTCGATCATGGATGTGCCTCGTAGGGGATGTTCAATGGGGGATGCGTTCGATGACGCTGGCGGTGGCGACGCCCGCGGCGCCCGCGATGGCAACAACGCCGTAACGCAGATCGCAGCGGTCCATCTCGTCGAGCAGGCAGCTCACCAGCATGGCGCCTGTCGCGCCCATGGGGTGGCCCAGTGCGATGGCGCTGCCGTTGACGTTGAAGCGCTCCAGCGGTACGTCCAGGGCCTGCATGTAATGCAGCGTGATCGCCGCGAAGGAATCGCGCACTTCCCACAGATCGATGTCACGTGTGCCCAGTCCGGCCTGGGCCAGGGCTCGGCGTGTGGCGTCGACAGCGCCTGTCTGGGTCAGGGCCACACAGGCGTCGGCCATGGCCAGAATGCGTGCACGCGGCCGCAGGCCGGCGCGGGCCGCGGCGCTGGCGGAGCCCAGCAGCACGGCGGCGGCACCGTCGGCCATGCAGGGTGCGTTGCCGGCCGTGTGCACATGCTGGATCTGCCCCAGCCCCGGCTCTCTGGCCAGCCCCCACGCATCCAGTCCGCCGGCGCCGGCCTCGTAGACCGGCTTCAGCGTCGCCAGGCGTTCCGCCGTGCTGCTCTCGCGCGGGGTTTCGTCTCGTGCCAGCAACAAGCCACCGTCGGCGCCGTGCACCGGGCACAACGAGGGCATGGGCAGGTTGCGTCCCGCGGCCACGGCGCGCTGTTGCGACAACGCAGCGTAGCGGTCGCAGGCTTCGCGCGTGATGCCATGCCGCGTGGCCACCAGGTCTGAGGTCCAGGGAGGCGGCATGAAACCCACCGAATGGGCCAGCGCCTTGTCCGAGTAATGGGGAGCCTCGTCGCCAAACATGGGCACCCGCGACATCGTCTCGACACCTCCGCCCAGTGTCAATGCGTCCATCTGCTGCGCCTGCAGCGCGGCCCAGTGCACGGCACTCAGACCCGAGGCGCAATAGCGGTTGATCGTCACCGCCGACATCCTGGCGCTCCAGCCACCGAGCAAGCTTGCGACCTTGCCGACGTTGCCGCCTTGTTCGCCGGTCTGCGTGACACAGCCGAACACGGCGTCGATCACCTGATCGGGATCCACGTCGACCTGTTCCTTCAGGGTCCGCAGGTGGCTGCCAAGCAACTGCGCGGCGGGCAGCCTGTGCAAGGCCCCGCTGGGTTTGGCGGCGCCGCGTGGCGTGCGCAGCGCCTCGATAATGACCGGATGATCCATGCGTCTCCTTGTGAATGATGGAGGCAATCGCCTTGGTTAAACTACTTTAGACAGACCAATTGTGGGTGTTCACGCCCAGATCCGCATTGGAATAACTACTATAGACAGACAATGTCATCTGTGTTAACTCATGTGCCCATGACGATCGCTGCGCCACCGACACTGAATGCCAGCGGGGCTTCACGTGCCATCGAAGTTCTGGGCGATGCCTGGGTGTTGCGCATCCTGCGCACCAGCTTCCGGGGCGAGCGCCGTTTCAGCGACTACATGCGTGCGCTGGGCGTGTCGCGGGCCGTCCTGAGCGAACGCCTGGAGCGCATGTGCCACGACCTGTTGTTGGAAAAGGTGGAGCACCTGGGTGGCCACCCCGAATATCGGCTGACGGACAGAGGCCTCGACCTGTGGGGTGTGCTGATCGCCATGTGGCAGTGGGAGCGGCATTGGGGGACCGGTGTCGACGACCAGGCGCCGGTCCACGACCGACCGCGCAGCCGTCTGGTTCATCTGGGCTGCGGCAAGGCCATTGACCCTGTCTATGCCTGTGGACATTGCCGCGAGCCGGTCACGCCGTTTGACACCTTCGCGGCGGTGTCAATCGAGGCGGTGCCCGCCGACGCCGATGCAGCGTCACGGTCAGCCCGCAAACGCTACCGCAAATCGCGCAGCGACGATCGTGGCAGCCTGCCCACGCTCATGCGGGCCTATGGAGATCGCTGGAACAGCGCCTTGATTGCTGCCGCCCTTCAAGGCAAGCGGACGTTCTCTGAACTCTCTGAGGCCACGGGTATCTGGCCAGCCCCATTGAGCGACCGGCTTGAGGAGCTGCAGGCGATGGGGTTGATGCGGGCGAAGTCCTATGCCGGGTCGCGCCAGGAATACCGGCTCACCCGGGCCGCCATCGCCACCTATCCGATCACGGTTGAACTTCTCCAGTGGGGGGACCGTTGGTTGTGGGAGAACCGGCCGCCCATGCGGATCACACACCGCACTTGTGGCCATGCGTTGCACGCCCACTGGCTGTGCCCGGAATGCGGCGAAGCCTTGTCCCGGACCAGCGTCAAAATCGAGTAAGTCAGGCGGATGGGGGCGCGAAGCTGCTCACCCGGTTGCGGCCGTCTCTCTTGGCTTGGTACAGGGCCTGGTCCGCGCACACCAGCCAGTGGTCCGGGTGCTGGAAGTCCGTGCTGGTTTCGGCCACGCCGATGCTGATGGTGAAGCGGATGTGGCCGTGGTCCGTTTCGATGTCCAGGGCCTCGATTTTTTTCCGCAGGCTTTCCGCGTAGGCGCTCGCGCCTGGCTGGCGCGTGTCGGGCAGGATGATGGAAAACTCTTCGCCACCGTAGCGTGCGCAGACGTCGGTCTGCCGGGAGTGTTCACGCAAGGTCTGGGCGACCCGGCAGATCACCTGGTCGCCGGCCGGGTGGCCGTAGCGGTCGTTGATGGCCTTGAAGTGGTCGATGTCCATGATCAGCAGGGACGCATCCGCGCCCGAGCGCCTGTGGCGTTCAAACGCTTCTTGCAGGCGTTCCTGCCAATGGCCCCGGTTCCACAGCTGGGTCAGCCGGTCCGTGCGGCTCAGGAGCAGCAGCTTGTTCTGGGCCTCCTCCAGCTCCTCCGAGCTGAGCTGCAGGCTGCGTTCGCGCAGCGCCAGGTCACGCTCATGGTGGTCGTAGCTCGCGCTGATCCGTTGCAGCAATTCATCGAGGCCGTTCAGGAGCCTGGCGGAGCCCGGCGACAGGCCGCCGGTGCCGGACAACGCCTGCAGCTCGGCCAGGGCCTGTGTGGTGTCGGCCTCGTCGCCCAGGCGGGCCACGCGGCGGAGCTGTTGCCGCAGCAGGCGGTTCATGGGGCCGCATCCTCGCTCAGCAGCACGATGCTCATGGTCTGGTTGTGCAGCTTGCAAGCGGCTTGTCCGTCCAGGGTGCCGATCTCGCCATTCGAGTAGAAGCCGGCGACCCCGACCTCGTCGCCCAGCTGGTCGACCACCGCCAGCACCTCCTCGTCGATGCGCGCGCCCATGACCAGCTTGCGGCCCACGCAGCTCACGCACAGGGCCAGTGCCGGCCGCCCGCCATGCTGGGCCAGGCTGTCGGCGGCGGCACGCTCCGCGCCGGCGGTGAGCGCGTCGGGGCTGGCGTGCATCAGGCGCATGTAGCGCCCCTCGTTGACCGACCCGGCGAGCTGGATGCTCTGGTGCTGTTCGTCGACGCCGAGGATGGTCCGCAGGATGCCGGTCGACTGTCCCTGGCTGTCCAGGATCTCGAGCGGGAACAGCAGGCCCGCCGCCGGCAGGTCGCGCGCGTATTCGCCCAGGTACTTCTTGTAGAGCGCCAGCGCCGGCTGGTCGTCCAGGGTGTAGAGCAGGCTGTCCTGGCAGCGCGTGACCTTGCGCGTGGGGCCGAAGGCCTTCCAGCCGCCACGGCTGGACGCGCCCAGGCGCAGCTGGGGCCCATACAGCCCGAGCACCACCACGCGGTCGGTGCCCAGCCCATCGGGGCCCAGCACATGGGTGGTCTCGAAGTGGCCGTTGTCGCTGGCCAGGCCGCCCGCGATCAGGGTGCCGTGTGGCAATCGGGCGGTGAGGCCTTCCACCAGCGCGCTGCCATCGATGCCCACGCCGGGCGCCAACACCAGGACGGCACGCAGCCCGGCGGGTGGCAAGGCATGGGCCAGGCGCTGCCCGGCCGCCATGGAATCGGCCAGGCCGCCGAGCGCGGTTTCGGCCAACTGAACGTGGGTGGTGCCGGCCTCGAACCGGAGGGCCGTGAGCACCCAGGAGGCGTCGTGCACGCCATCGGCACGGATGTCACCCGAGCTGGAACAACCCAGCAAGACGGCGTCCGGGACGCTGCGCCGCAGGTCGGCCAGGAAGGGCGGTCGTGCCAGCGGCTCCCGGCCCCAGAAGGCCAGCACCACATGGGGTGCGGCAGCAGTGAGTGCCGCCATCTGGTCCGACGCCAAGGACCCGTCCCCACCAACGAATTGGACAACACGCACGCCGAGCCTCCCTGTGAGCTTGTTATGGTGCAAGTCCGGCTGCGGCCCGCCGGCTTGCTTGTGACCGTATGGTGCCATCGCAGGCCCGCCTGTCAAGCCAAGCGCCCGGCACGCCTTACCATCGGCGCATGAAAACAAGCTACATCCTCGGCGCCATCCTGGTCTGCAGCCTCCTCGGCGCGGTGGTGTCCGGTCGATCGGTCAAGACCGCCTGCCTGCTGTTGTCCGGGGCGCTGTCCCTCTACGGCCTCGCCCGCATGCTGGCTTGAGTGGGGCACCGCACATGAACCGACTGCAAGCCGAACTGCGGCGCCTGTACCTGCCCGACCCGTCCACGGCGTCGGCGTCGGCGCCGGCGCCGCACATCCCCTGGGTGATCGGTGCCGACGGCCAGGTGCGGGCCATGGTGCTGGGGCTGGCGCGACCCGCCGACTGGGGTGGCTTGGCCACCGTGTGGCAGGGCGTTCAGGCCGACCTGGAACTGCCGGCCCCCGCGATCGCGGTGACCGGTGTCGATGGCTACCAGCTCTGGTTCTCGCTCGCGGTGCCGGTGCCGGCGGCACAGGCCTTCGGCTTCCTCGATGCCCTGCGCCGGCGTTATCTGGGCCAGGTGAAGCCGCAGCGCCTGACGCTGGTGCCGGGCGAGGGCGGGCCGCAGGACACACAGGCCCTGCCCGTGCCCGGGCTGCAGGAGGCCGGTGGCCAGTGGTCGGCTTTTGTGGCGCCAGACCTCGCGTCGCTGTTCGCAGACGAACCCTGGCTGGACCTCGAACCCAGTCCGGATGCCCAGGCGGACCTGCTGTCGTCGCTCAAGAGCGTCAAGCCGGCCGAGTTCGAACGTGCCCTGGAGCGGCTCGCGCCCACCGCGGCGGCCGACGACGAGCGCCCGGGCCCGGCCGGCGTGGCCCACGGCGGTGTGCCCGGCGGCCCGCTGTCGGCGCCCGAGCGTTTTTTGCTGGAGGTCATGAACGACCCCGGCGTGGCGCTGCCGTTGCGCATCGAGGCCGCCAAGGCCTTGTTGCCCCACCTCGGGCCGGCCGCGCGATCCATCTGATCCGCTTGTTTTTCAAACCATCTGGTGATTACCCACCAGATGGTTTGTGGCGACCATCGTGGCATGCCCGTTCCCACGTTGCGCCTGCCCGCCATGACATCGCTGCTTCCCCATCTGGCCGCCGCCTGCCTGGCCGCCTGCGCTGCCTGGGCCACCCCGTCCCATGGAGCCACAGTGGCCGATTCGATCGCCGAGCGGGTGCAGGCCTGCACCGCCTGCCACGGCGACCAGGGGCGGGCCACGGCCGACGGCCACTACCCCAGGCTCGCGGGCAAGCCGGCGGGCTACCTCTATCAGCAGCTCAAGCATTTTCAACTCGGGCAGCGCCATTCGCCGTTGATGACCCGCTGGGTCGGGCGCCTGAACGACGGCTACCTGTGGGCCATGGCCGAGCACTTCGCGGCCCTGGACCTGCCTTACCCGGCGCCCGCCCGCAGCACGGCGTCGACCGCCACCCTGGTGCGTGGCCAGCAGCTGGCGCAGCACGGTGACCGCGCGAGCGGCGTGCCGGCCTGCGTGGCCTGCCACGGCGCCACCTTGACCGGACTGTTGCCCCGCACCCCTGGCTTGCTGGGCCTGTCCCGGGACTACCTGAACGCCCAGCTCGGTGCCTGGCGCACCGGTGCCCGGCGCGCGCACGCGCCCGACTGCATGGCCGAGGTCGCGCGGCGGCTGGCGCCCGACGACGTGGTGGCGGTCAGCGCCTGGCTGGCTGCACAGCCCGTGCCCAGGGCGGCCGGCCCGGGCCACGCGAGCGAGCGCCTCTCGGCCACGGCATGTGGCGGTCTGGCGCCACCACCCGAGCCTCTGCCGGCGCCAACATCTGCGCGACCGTCCATGGCGCCAGCCGAAGGAGGCCAGCCATGAGCGCGCTGTCCATCCGCCACCTCGCCGGGGCCGCCCTGGTGCTTGTGCTGGCCGCTGGCGGGACCCTGCTGGGCTGGCTGGCCTGGCCCGCCCGGCCGATCGCCGTGGGCCACGTGCCCACCACCCCGGCGGACGCCGCCACCATCGCGCGTGGCCGCTACCTGGCCCAACTGGGCAACTGCCAGGCCTGCCACACGCCGCGAGGCGGCGCGCCCTTCGCGGGCGGGTTGGGCATCGCCACGCCGTATGGCACGGTCTACGGCAGCAACCTCACGCCCAGCGCGGCCGGCCTGGGGGCCTGGAGCGCCGACGACTTCTGGCGCGCGCTGCACCACGGCCAGTCGCGCGACGGCCGCTGGCTGAACCCCGCCTTCCCTTACGCCAACACCACCCACGTCAGCCGCCCGGACAGCGATGCCCTGTTCGCCTACCTGCGCAGCCTGCCGCCCGATCCCACGCCGGCGCCGGCGCACGCCGTCCGCTGGCCTTACAACACCCAGCTCGCGCTGGCGGCGTGGCGCCTCCTGTACTTCAAGCCGGGCGATGTTCCCGCCGAGGCCCCGGTGGCGCCCGCGCCGGGGGAGACCGCCGCCGCCGTGCGCCGTGGCGCCTACCTGGTGAACGGGCTCGCGCACTGCAGCGCCTGCCACGCGCCGCGCGGTGCCCTGGGCGGCAGCCGCGACCCGCTGAGCCTGGCCGGTGGTTTGATCCCGGGCCACCATTGGTACGCGCCGTCGCTGCTCGACCCCGCCGACGGCGGCGTGCAGGACTGGGCGACGCAGGACATCGTCGACCTGTTCCAGAGCGGCCGTGGTGGCGATGCCATCGTCACCGGCCCCATGGCCGACGTGGTGCAGCACGGCACCCAGCACTGGGCCGCGGCCGATCTGGAGGCATTGGCCCTCTACCTGAAGCAGTTGCCGCGGCCGACCGCCGCGCAGCGCACGCGGTCCGCGTCCCCCTCGGGCGCGTCGCTGGACCGGGGCAGGGCGCTCTACGACCGGCACTGCGCCGACTGCCACGGTGACCAGGGCCAGGGCCGCGCGGGCGCGGATGGTCGATGGGCCTATGTGCCCTTGGCGGGCAACCGCAGCGTGGGCCAGGCATCGCCGGCGAACCTGATCCAGGCGGTGCTGGCGGGCGGCTTCGGCCCCAGCACCGGGCGCCATCCGCAGCCCTACGGCATGCCCCCCTTCGTGCTGAGGTTCAACGACGCTGAACTGGCGGATCTGCTCAGTTTCATCCGATACTCCTGGGGCAACCAGGCCCCGCCGGTGACCGAACTCGAGGTCCGGCAACTGCGGGGCCCCATCGGACCCTAGCCCCTCATGCTGCGCAGCGACACCGACGAAAGACAAACCCAGGCCCCATGGGCCACTGATTCCGGCACCGGCCTGTGGGTGGTGTGCCTGTGCGCCGAATGGTGCGGCGTGTGCCGCGACTGGCGCGGCGAGATGGCGGCCGTGGCGGCGGCCCATCCCGGTGTCCAGCTGCGCTGGCTCGACATCGAGGAGGAGGCCGATCTGTTGGACCGCCTTGACATCGAGATCGAGACCCTGCCGACCCTGCTGCTGTTCCGTGCCGGACAGACACTGTTCTTCGGCCCCATCCCGCCACGGGCCGACGCCTTGTCGCGGCTGATCCGCAACGCCCTGTCGGACGGGGTGAAACCACAGGCTGTCGAGGCCCCGGTGGCGGCCTTGCAGGCCTGTCTGGGCCGCGAGCCCGCCCGCTTGCGCGCGGTGTGAGGCGAAGCACAGAGACCGACGGACCTCAAACAACTGCGCTATTTCGTGATGGTCGCCGAGGAGCTGAGCTTCAGCAAGGCGGCGGCCAAGCTGCACATGTCGCCGCCGCCACTGTCGCAGCAGATCAAGTCGCTGGAAGAAGAGATGGGCGTGACGCTGTTCACGCGCAACCGCCGTGAGGTGAGGCTGACCGAGGCCGGGCGCGTGTTCCTGCGCGAAAGCCGCATTCTGCTCGACCAGTTCCGCTCGGCCGTCAGCGCGGCGGTCCACGCCAGCCACGCCAACGTGGGCAGCTTGCGCCTGGTCGTGGCCCAGGGCTCGCTGGACATGGGCATCGTGCACGTGCGGCCCTAGCTGTTGAGTCTCAAGAGGTTGTTCATGGTCGGGATGCGGCTCATGGGCGGCTGATGGTTCAGAGCGGAGTGTGGCCGGCACCAGTTGTAGCCGTCAATGAAGGGCTGCAAGGCAGCCTGGCGTTGGGCTGAACTCTCATGGGGTCTGGCATAGGCCCATTCGCGCAAGCTGGTCTGTAAGAAGCGCTCGGCCTTGCCGTTGGTCTTGGGCGTGTAGGGCCGTGTTCGGATGTGCCGGATGCGCAGCTCCTGGCCGGCGGCCCGAGCTGGCGCGCAGCGAGTGGCTGCCGTGGATGCGGCGCCTGCCGCAGTGCCCCAACGTGTTCGTCAAGATCGGGGGCCTGGGCACCGCCGTGTTTGGCTACGATTTTGCGTCGCGGCCGATGCCGCCTTCGTCGCAGGTCTCGGCGCCTAGGTAGCCAGCCGTGCAAGCCGTCAGGGGGCGTTGACACCCGCTCCCTTTCCGGCCACCAACCCGCCTACCATGCCCCCTTGAGGCTGCCTCGCGCCGCAGCGATGAATGCTTCACACGCGGGCGAAAGGTGCCGGTCGCGCTTGGTCACGATGTAGATGTCACGCGAGACACGCGGCTCCTGCAGCACCTTGACGACCAACTGGTCTCGGTAGGCAGACTGCAACGCGTAGGCCGAGGGCATGATGCACGGTGCCAGGCCGCAGGCTGTCATCCACAGTGAAGTGGATTGGAATGACACCTCGTTGACCACGCGCAGGCTCACGCCAGCCTGTGCCGCGCTCAGGTCCACCAGGCGGCGCACGCCATAGCCCGGCCGCCCCGTGATCACGTTATGCCCCTCCAGGTCGGCCCAGCGCACCCGGCGCGCCTTGGCCAGCGGATGATCGGGCAAACACACCAGCGCCAGATGGTCTCGCAGCAGCGTCTGCTGGTTCACGGCATTGGCGGCGTGTTCAGGCGTGCCGATGCCGAAGTCCACGTGTTCCCCCACGATGCGCGAGAGAAACTGGTCCGGCGCACAGTCATCCACGCGCAGCACGATGTCCGGATGGTCCGCGCGAAAGGCCTGCACGATGCGCGGCATCAACATGCCGGCCAGCGTGGGCGTGATCACCACGGACACCTGGCCCCGTCGCAGCTCGCGCAGGTCGCGAAAGCCACTGCTGAGCGCACCCACGTCGCGCAGGATGCGCTCGGCCAGCACGGCCGCCTCCTGTGCCGCCTGTGTGGGCTGCAGCGCGCGCGTGGTGCGCTCGAACAGGCGCACACCCAGCCCCTCCTCGAGCTGGCGGATCAGCACGCTCACCGCCGACTGGGTCACGAACAACTGTGCCGCGGCCGCGCTGAGCTTGCGCAAGCGGTAGACGGCCAGGAAGGCTTGCAGCTGACGCACGGTGGGCAGGGCCTTTTGATTCATAAAGTGACTTCAACTTGGCTTTGTAATTTTTCGATTTACGCATGAATCAGACTGCGCTCCAATCCCTGCTTTCCCCATCACGACAAGGAGACTCCATGCAGGACACAGCCCAGACGCGCGGGTATCGCCGCATCGCCACCGAAGAGGCCTGGGCCCCTGCGGAACTGGTGCAGCGTTACCTCAAGCTGCTTGAGTCCGGCACCCACAATGACCCTGGCTTCGCGAATCTGTGGGGGTTCTTTGGACAGAGCAGCTCGCCGCGCGCACGCGACCTGCTTCATCGCATCCAGGACATGGAGCAGCGTCGCCTGGCCGACATGGACGCCGCCGGCATCGATATGCAGCTGCTGATGCTCACCGCCCCGGGTGTGCAGATGTTCGACGCCGCCACGGCCTGCGACATGGCGATCTCCGCCAACGACCAGGTGGCCGAGGTGATCCGCCGCCATCCCACGCGCTTCGCTGGTCTGTGCGCCTTCGCTCCCCATGCCCCCGAGGCCGCCGCTCGCGAAATCGAGCGCAGCGTGAACCGGCTCGGCCTCAAGGGCGCGCTCGTGAACTCGCACACGCAGGGCGAGTACCTGGACGACCAGAAATACGATCCCATCTTCGCGGCCTGCGAGGCCTTGGACGTCCCGCTGTACATCCACCCCAACTCGCCCTCGCCGCAGATGGTGCAGCCCTTCTTGTCCCGCTGTCTGGACGCCGCCATCTATGGCTTCCAGGCCGAGACCGGCTTGCACGTGTTGCGGCTCATCGTGAGCGGTGTGTTCGACCGCTTCCCCAAGCTCAAGGTCGTCCTGGGCCACCTGGGCGAAGGCCTGCCGTTCTGGCTCTACCGCATCGACTTCATGCATGCAGGCATCGTTCGCTCCAATCGCAGCGAAGGTGTCAAGCCTCTGCTGCGCAAGCCGAGCGACTACCTGCGCGAGAACTTCTGGTACACGACCAGCGGCATGGCGTGGGAGCCCTCCATCCGCTTTGTTCAGCAGAACATGGGGCACGACCGCGTGATGTACGCCATGGACTACCCCTACCAGTACGTGCCTGAAGAGGTGCGGGCCATGGACAAGCTGGACCTCAGGCCAGAGCAGAAGCACCAGTTCTTCGAAGGCAATGCCGCAAAGCTCTTCAGACTCTGAGTGCTCCCTGTTGTGGTCTCCAACGGACCACCTCGCACGACAGGGCGCACAAAGCACAACAGCCAGGAGACATCCCCATGTACACCCGCAGATACGTCTTGGCGGCGCTGACCGCCGCTCCCCTGGCAGGCCTGCCCCACATCGGCCACGCACAACAACCGGCGTGGCCCACACGCCCGATCCGCCTGGTGGTGACCTTCCCACCCGGTGGCAGCAGCGACGCGGCTGCGCGCATCGTCGCCCCCAAGCTGGCCGAGCGGCTGGGCCAGCCCGTGGTCGTGGACAACAAGCCCGGCGCCGGCGGGGGCGTGGGCTTGGAGCAAGTCGCGAAATCACAGGCCGACGGATACACCCTCGTCCTGGCGGCCGCGGGCGGCCTCACGGCCAATCCCTCGCTCTACACCAAGCTCAACTACGACCCGGTACGTGATTTCGCCCCGGTCACCTCATTCGGCACCAGTCCCTTCGTGCTGATCGCCAACCCTTCGCTGCCCGCGAAGACCATCGGCGAGGTTCTCTCCATGGCCAAGCGTCAGCCCGGCAAGCTGAGCTACGCTTCTGGTGGCAATGGCACGGCCATGCATCTGTCGGGTGAACTTGTGAAATCCATGGGTGGCGTACACATCCTGCACATCCCCTATCGAGGGAGCGGTCCCGCGATGTTGTCCGTGATGTCCGGCGAGACGCAACTGGCTGTCGTGGACCTGGCCACGGTTGCCGGCCAGCTGCAGTCCACCCGTCTCAAGGTGCTGGGCGTGATGGACCGGCAGCGCTCCTCGCTGGCGCCGGACTTGCCGACACTGGCCGAGACCGGCCTCAAGGATTTCGACGCCGCAGGCTGGTTCGCCATCCTCGCGCCCGCCGCCACACCTCAACCTATCGTGACGCGCCTCAACACCGAGATCACCGCCATCCTTCGCCTGCCCGAGGTTCGGGAGCGTTTTGCTGCCACCGGCCTGGAACCCCTGCCCAGCACCAGCGATGAGCTCGCCCAGCGCATTCGGACAGAGACGACAAAATGGGCGCAAGTGATCAAGGTGTCGGGGGCAAAGCTGGATTGATTCCACCGCGGTTTCCGAACGCCTGCATCCGCGCTGCCGCGACTGGGTCCGGGCTCCAGTCTCAGAGCTGCTTCCACAGTCCTTCGCGCCGCCAGTTCTCGCACCAGTCGGGCAGGTCCGCTGCCGGCATGGGGCGGGCGATGCCATAGCCTTGCACCTGGTGGCAGCCCAGCTGGCGCAGGGCCGCGCCGTGTTCCAGCGTTTCCACGCCTTCGGCGATGACGTCGCGGTGAAACGCCTCGGCCAGCTGGATGACACCCTGCACGATGCCCAGGTCGTCCGGGTCGGTGAGCATGTCGCGCACGAAGCTCTGGTCGATCTTCAGTGTCTGCACCGGCAGCTTGCGCAGGTAGGTCAGGGACGAATAGCCGGTGCCGAAGTCGTCCAGTGAAAACGTCACGCCCAGCGCCATGCAGCGCCGCAGGATGTCCACCGCCTGCTGCATGTCGCCGATGGCGGCGGTTTCCAGCACCTCCAGTTCGAGGTGGCTGGCCGGCACGTCCGGGTGCCGGTCCAGGGCCTGGCGAAGCCGGTCGCTGAAGTCCGGTTGCAGCAGGTGGTTGGCGCTGATGTTCACGCTGACGTGCAGGGGCTGACCGAGGCGCGTCCAGGTGCCCATCTGCGCCAGCGCGGTGTCGATGACCCATTCGCCGAAGGCCGCTTCGAGTTCTTTGCCGGACACGTGTGTCAGGAATTCGCGTGGCGGCAGCAGGCCGCGCTGCGGGTGTTGCCAGCGGATCAGGGCCTCAGCCCCGATGACGCTGCCGTCGAGCAGGTTGACCTTGGGCTGGTAGTGCAGCACGAATTCCTGGTGGTCCAGGGCCGCGCGCAGCTGGATCAGCCGCTCCCGGTGCCGCTGCGCGAGGCGGTCGATTTCCGGGTCGAACATCTGGTAGCGGTTCTTGCCCGCCTGCTTGGCCAGGTACATGGCCTGGTCGGCGTGGCGCAACAGGGTGTCGGGGTCGGCGTTGTCCGCCGGGTACAGGCTGACGCCGATGCTGGCCGAGATGCTCAGCTGGTGCTCGTCGATCTGGACCGGCTGCCGCACGACGTGCAGCACGCGGTCCAGGATCAGGCCACATTCCTCGGGCGATGTCACGTCGGTGAGGATCAGCGCGAATTCGTCGCCGCCGAGCCGCGCCAGCGTGTCGTCCGCGCGCAGGACGGTCTTGAGGTGCTCCGTCACGCCGACCAGCAAGCGGTCGCCCACGGGGTGGCCATGCCGGTCGTTGATGAGCTTGAAGCCGTCCAGGTCCAGGAAACAGACCGCGCTGAGCTTGCCGCTGCGGTCCGAGCGCAGGATGGATTGCTGAAGGCGGTCGGTCAGCAGGCGGCGGTTGGGCAGCTCCGTCAAGGGGTCGTAGTGCGCCACATGATCGAGTTCCCATTCGTGGGCCTTGAGCTGGCTGATGTCGGTGTGGGTGCCGGACATCAGCAGCGGCGCGCCGTCGGCGGTTCGGGTCACGATGCGGCCGCGCGACTGGATCCACTTCCACTGGCCGTCCTTGGTCTTGCAGCGTATCTCGGCCAGGTGGCTTTCCGTTTCGCCGGCCACGTGGCGCCGGATCAGCTCCATCGTCGCGGGCAGGTCGTCGGGGTGCACCAGGTCGGGCCAGTGCTCGGTGCCGACCAACATCTCGCCGGGCGCGTAGCCCAGCATGCTTTCCCAGCGGGGGCTGACCTGGAAGGCGTCGGTCTGCAGGTTCCATTCCCAGTAGCCCTGGTCGGCCCCTTCCAGGACCCGGGCCAGCTGCTGCTGGCTGGCGCGCAGGGCGTCCTCGGCCTGCCGCCGTGCGGTGATGTCCATGCCCAGCACGTAGTAGCCCTCGATCCGGTTCTGGGCATCGTGCCGGGGCACGTAGTTGATGGCGTGCCAGACACCCGGGAACGGCTCCCAGTCGTAGCTCTGGGGCTTGCCCTGCAGCACCTTCTCGATGAACGGTGCGGCCACCGCGTAGCGCTGCTCGCCCAGCACGTCGCGCACCAGGCGGCCGGTGAGGTCCTCGCTCGTGGGCGCGAAGCGCATGCGGTAGCGCGCATTGGCGTAGGCATAACGCTGCTGCGGGTCGACGTAGGCGATCATGGCCGGCACGTTGTTCATCACGCTGCGCAGGTGGAACTGGGTTTCCTGCAACTCGGCGGTCCGCTCGTCGACGCGTTGCTCAAGCTGGCGGTTCTGGTCGCGGATGAGCTGCTCGGCGTGCCGCGCCACGCTGTCATCGCGAAAGACGATGACCACGCCGAGCACGTCGCCTTGGGCGCTGCGTATGGGGGCGGCGCTGTCGGCGATGGGCACTTCCTTCCCATCCCGTGCGATGAGCATCGTGTGCCGCTCCATGTCATGCGGCCGCCCGTGGGCCAGGACCCTGGCCACCGGCACTTCGGCGGGGGCTCGCGTGTGTTCGTGGACGAGTCGCAGCACGTCTTCGATGGGCCGCCCCTGCGCCTGCGCCACGGGCCAGCCGGTCAGGTCCTCGGCCACGCGGTTCATGCGGTTCACCCGTCCCTGCGCGTCGGTGGCGATCACCGCGTCGCCGATGGAGTGCAAGGTGGTCGCCAGGTGTTCCTCGCTGTCGGCCAGACGCTGGCGCGCGAGCGCGGTGTCGCGGGTGTGGCGCCGGATCAGGGCAAAGGTGGCCAGCAGCATGGCCGTGGTCAGCGCCGAGAGCAGGGCGCCGGACAGCAGCACCCGCTGGCGCGTTTCCAGCTGCTCCGCCACGCGCTGGCCGAGCAGTTGGCGCTCGCTGGCTTCCATGTCCGCCAGCAGCTGGTAGGCGCGCTTGCGCGAGGCTTGCAGGGGCGCCGTCGCCACGTAGGCAGAGGCGGCTTCCATGCCTTGGGTCTTGCGCAGGGCCTCCACATGCCGTGACATGGCCAGGCGTTCATCGATCACCTGGCGCAGCTCTTGCCAACGCACCAGCTGCAGCGGGTTGTCGCGGGTCTGCTCCTTGAGCTGCCGCAGCAACTGTTCCCGCGACGCGATGGTCGCATCGCGTTCCGCCAGCTGGGCCGGGTTGCCGGTCAGCCTGAAGTTCTGCGTGCTCAGCTCGATCTGGATGGAGTCGCTGCGCGTGCGCGCCAGGCTGGTGAGCACTTCGTGGGTGTGCGAAACCCATTGGGTGGCTTCCGTGGCGTCCACGCCCACCTTCCAGGTGATCCCCGCCAGCAGGACGATGCAGACCACGGCGGCCGTGAAGGCGGCGAGGAGGCGGGTTTCAAAACGGACCGGCATGGGCAAGTGCTGACTTGATGAAAATGATCTGAGCACATTGTGAAGCTGCCTTGAGCTTTTCGCGTGTTCAGGCCTGGCGAAAGGAAAAATCTTTCATGGCTGGGGTGGCTGCACCGCCTCGATCGCCTGGAATTTCAAGTGGTGCATCAGCTCCCGTACAAGAATCAGCAGGGCCGCTTCCTCTGCGGTGGCGCCCAGCGGGTCCGGACCGGCCGGATAACCCATGGCCACCGATGCCATGTGCTGGAACGCGGCTTCCACCTGTTCGACCGCCACCCCGGGCACGCCCGGCGGCTGCGCCGGGGCCAGACGCTGCAGCAGGCGCCGGATGGCAGGCTCGTCGCTGACCAGCGTCGCGCCCGGCACGTGGCCGTGTACCCGCGCCAGGGCGTCCTCGATCACGTCGATGGCCTGTTCGATCTCGCCCGGGCGTGGCGGCGCGTGCCGCAGGCACTCACGGCCCAGGCGGGCCGGGGCGAGGGGCAGGCTGATGCCCGCCTGCGCGCCGGCCGTGTGCCCCATGGCGAGGTGAATGGCCTGCGCGTCCATCCACAGCAGGGTCAACGGACCGCTGCCGTGCACCTGCGCCCGCGCGTGGGCGAAACGCGCCGCCCATTCGGCGGGAAGATCGGATGACAACATGGGGCCTCCAGGGGCAGTCGGGTGGGGGGGATGGGCTCAATGGCCGTGCAGGTGGTGCGCGTCCGGCACGTGGGGGTGGGCGTGGCGCAGGGGCTCGTGCCGGTGAGGGTGGCTGTGGGGGCCGTGGGGCATCACCACGTGGTTGTGGCCATGGTGCCCGTCGTCGTGGGTGTGGGCGTGTTCGTGCTCCATCGCCTCGTGCGCGTGTTCGTGCGCGTGCCGTTCCGCCAGGTGCAGGCGCACCCCGCCGAGCATCAACAGACCCGCCAGGCCCATCCACCACGAAACGGACCGGTCCCCCAGCGCCAGGGCGCCCAAGGTGCCAATGAAGGGCGCAAAGGCAAACACCGAGCCGGTGCGCGCCGCGCCAAACGCCCGCTGGGCCAGCAGGTAGAAACGCAGGCTCAGGCCGTAGCCGGAGGCGCCCACCAGCAACAAGGCCAGGGCGGTGGCGGCCGGCGGCACGGGCTCGCCCCAGGCCAGCGCGATGCCCGCCGTGGCCGCCGCGCCCAGCCCGCCCTTGATCAGGACCACCTGTCCCGGATCGCGGTCGGCGACGCCGCGCGACAGCGTGTTGTCCACGCCCCAGGCAACCGTGGCCACCGTGACGGCCAGCAGGCCGAGCAGTTGCACCTGCCCGGCCTGGCCCTGTTCGAACACCAGCACCACGCCGCCCGCCAGCAGCAGGGCCACCGCGGCGGCGACCCGCCGGTCCAGCGCCTCGCCGTACCAGCGCCAGGCCAGGACGGCGGTGAACACGGCCTCCAGCGTCAGCATCAGCGACGCGCTGGCGCCGCTGGTCCGCTGCAGGCCCCAGGCCAGCGCCACGGGGCCCAGCACGGCCCCCATGGCCGCCATGGACAACAGGCGGGGCAGGTCGCCCCGGCGGACCTGCGCCTCCCGGCTGGCGGGCTGGCGCAACCCGCCCGCGACCAGCGCCGCGCCGGCGTACAGCAACGCCGCGGTGGTGAAAGGCCCCAAACCCTGGCCGAAGCGCTGCACCAGCGGTGTGCTCAGGCCAAACAGGCTGGCGGCCAGCAGCGCGAACAGGGCGCCCTGGCGCGCGGGAGAAATGGGCGGGCGGGTCATGAAGGCATTGTCGCGCGGCGCGGGTGGCCACGAAGCGGCCACCCGTTTGATGATGTGGATATAGATGCTTCAATAATTGTGTCGTACATTACAAAGCATGTGGTCCATCCTCTTCATCACGCTGCCCACCCAGCCCACGGCGGTGCGCGTGCGCGTCTGGCGCGCGCTCAAGGCCCTGGGCTGTCCGGCCTTGCGGGATGGCGCCTACCTGCTGCCGGCGGCACGCCAGGCCCTGTTCCAGCCCCTGGTCGACGAGGTCAACGAACACGGCGGGTCCGCCATGGTGCTGGGCCTGAGCCCCAGCAGCGACGCGCAGCGCGACCAGTTGCTGGCGCTGTTCGACCGCAGCGAGGCTTACGCGCAGTGGCGTGGCGAGGTTGACGTGCTGGCCCAGGGGCTGGGCCGAATGGGTGAGCCTGACGCGCGGCGCCGCTGGCGGGCCCTGGCCCAGGGCCTGCAGGACATCCAGCTCATCGACTATTACCCGGGCGAGGCCACGCGGCAGGCCGACGCCGCGCTGGCGGCCCTCAAGAGCGCGTTGGACACCCATTTTTCCCAGGGCGAACCCCAGGCCCGGCCCGACCACGGCATCGCGCGGCTGGACCCCCGCAAATTCCAGGGCCGGCGCTGGGCCACCCGGGCCCGGCCCTGGGTGGACCGCCTCGCGAGCGCCTGGCTGATCCACCGCTTCATCGATCCGCAGGCCGACTTCGTGTGGCTGTCCGACGTGTCGCGCCTGCCGCGCGGCGCGCTGGGCTTCGACTTCGAGGGCGCGCGTTTCAGCCACGTCGGCGCGCGTGTCACCTTCGAGGTGCTGCTGGCCAGCTTCGGGCTCGACAGCGATGCGCGGCTGCAGCGCCTGGGCGGCGTGGTGCACTACCTCGACGCCGGTGGCATCCCCGTGCCCGAGGCCGCCGGCCTGGAGGCCGTGCTGGCCGGCCTGCGCGTGCTGCACACCAACGACGACGGCCTGCTCGCGGCCGCCAGCGCGGTGTTCGATGCCTTGCTTGCCGTCCCCACCGAATCCCACCCATCATGAACACCTCCACCCCTGTCGACCGCCCCGCGCCCGTGGGTTTCTGGGAAGCCTTTCGCTTCTGGCTCAAGCTGGGCTTCATCAGCTTTGGCGGCCCGGCCGGGCAGATCGCCATCATGCACACCGAGCTGGTGGAGCGTCGGCGCTGGATCAGCGAGAAGCGCTTCCTGCACGCGCTCAACTACTGCATGCTGCTGCCCGGCCCCGAGGCCCAGCAGTTGGCCACCTACATCGGCTGGCTGATGCACCGCACCTGGGGCGGCATCGTGGCCGGGGCCTTGTTCGTGCTGCCGTCGCTGTTCATCCTGATCGGCCTGTCCTGGGTCTACGTGGCGTTTGGCGACGTGCCGGTGGTGGCCGGCCTGTTCTATGGCATCAAGCCGGCGGTCACGGCGCTGGTGCTGCACGCGGCGCACCGCATCGGCACACGTGCGTTGCGCAACCGCTGGATGTGGGGCATCGCCGCCGCGTCCTTCGTGGCCATCTTTGCCTTCGACACGCCTTTCCCCGCCATCGTGGCGGTGGCGGCCCTGATCGGCTGGCTGGGCTCGCGCCACGCGCCCGGCGTGTTTGCCCTGGGCGGCGGGCACGGTGCCGCCCACGCGGGTTATGGCCCGGCCCTGATCGACGACGACACGCCCACCCCGGCGCACGCCCGCTTTTCGCGCGCCCACCTGCTGCGCATCCTCGCCATCGGCGGCGTGTTGTGGCTGCTGGTGATGGGCGCGCTGGTGCTGGCCCAGGGCTGGGACGCCACGCTCGCGCAGATGGGCTGGTTCTTCACCAAGGCCGCGCTGCTGACCTTTGGCGGCGCCTATGCCGTGCTGCCCTACGTCTACCAGGGCGCGGTCGAAACGCACCAGTGGCTCAGCGGCCCGCAGATGATCGACGGCCTGGCGCTGGGCGAGACCACGCCGGGGCCCCTGATCATGGTGGTGGCCTTCGTGGGGTACGTGGGCGGCTGGCAGAAGGCCGTGCTGGGCCCGGACGCGTTGTTCCTCGGCGCCGCGCTGGCCGCCACCGTGGTCACCTTCTTCACCTTCCTGCCGTCCTTCGTGTTCATCCTGGCCGGTGGCCCGGCGGTCGAGGCCACCCACGGCAAGCTGGGCTTCACCGCGCCGCTGTCGGCCATCACGGCCGCCGTGGTGGGCGTGATCGTCAACCTGGCGCTGTTCTTCGCCTACCACGTGCTCTGGCCGCGCGGCTTCGACGGCCCCTTCGATGCCGCCTCGGCCCTGATCGCCGCGGCGGCGGCCGTGGCCCTGTTCCGTTTCAAGCTGGGCGTCCTGCCCCTGCTCGGCGCCTGCGCGGCCGCCGGGCTGGTGCTCACTCTGTGGCTGCGCTGAAGGATGGACATGGAAGCTGCAATGCAACTGGCGATAGACGCCAACTTTGGCGGCCTCGGGCGCTGGCGCGAGGCGCACGCGGCCTGTGCCGGCGGCGGTCCGGCGCGGCTGGTGTTCCAGCCCAGCACCGGCACGCTGGCCTGGCGGTGCGACGGCGGCGAGGGCGACGGCGGGGTGGTGGTGGTGCTGGAGCGCGCGGCCGGCCAGCCGCTGGAGCCGGTGGACTGGGCCGAGGTCTATGCGTGTTACCAGGCAGCGGTGCTGGACACCAGCGGCGCCTGGGGCGCCTCGCACGACGACGTGGCTGGCGCGCTGCTGCTGGATGTGCGCCGCGCCGGTGTGTTCGAGCTGGCGCAGGACACCCTCCCGGGCGCGCGGTGGCGCAACCCGGCCGAGGTGGCGGCGTGGGCGGCTGACTGCCCACGGTCGCGGCCGGTGATCGTCTATTGTGTCTATGGCCACGAGGTCGGCCGCGCCACCGCCCTGCGCCTGCGTGCCGCCGGCGTGGACGCGCGCTATCTGCGCGGCGGCATCGACGGCTGGAAGACCGCCGGGCGGCCCGTGACGGCGAAGGCGCCAGGGGCGTGAAGGCGGCTTCGGGGCTTCAGTAGAATCACCGGCCCGGACGACCGGCACCCCGTGTGCCGCGTGCCTTTTCACACACCTTTCGAACACCCATGCGTTATTCCGTCTCCCACCACAAGCTCAACCAGATCCTGTCGGCCCATGGCCTCAAATCGGGTGACGCGGGTGGCATCGACCAGCTGTTTGGCGGTGCCGACGGTTACTACTGGTTCGGCACGGTGCGCGACCTGTGCCCGCCCGGCAAGACCATCTCGTGGGACAACCAGTACGCGATGGTCAACGCCATCCAGGCCCACGAAAACGCCACCGCCGCCGAGGACGAGATGAAGCCCCAGGTGCCCAGCGCCGCCAACATCGCCGCGCTGTCAAAGGTGCTGGGCGACCCGATCTGAGGCGGCCGCCCGGGCGCTGCGGTTTTCCTGGCAGGCCTCGCAGGCCTGCAGGGCGCTGGCGGCCTGTTGCTGGGTCTGGGACACCAGGAAGTCCAGGAACACCCGCGTGCGCTGCGGAATGAACTTGCGGCTAGGCATGGCGGCGTACATGGCCAGCTTGCCCGTGATCCAGGGGGCCAGCACGCGCACCAGGCTGCCCTGCATGAGGTGGGGGGCCGCCACGTCCATCGACATCGAGGAGATGCCGGCGCCATCGAGCGTGGCCCGCAGCAGCGTGTCGGTGTGGTTGGCCGTGATCACCGAGGTGACCTCGACCTCCTCGACCTGGCCGGGCGCCGCGTCCGACCACAGGCGCCACAGGCGGATGCGGCCGTTGGCCAGCTTCAGCCGCAGGCAGTCGTGCTGCGACAGCGCCTGCGGCGTCTCGGGCGAGCCGCGCCGCGCCACATAGGCCGGTGAGGCCACCAGGATGGCTTCCGACGCCAGCACCCTGCGGGCCACCACATTGCCGTCGAAGCTGTCGTCGGTGCCCATCAGCGTGATGTCGAAATCCTCGATCGGGGGCTCGGTCAGCGTCTCGACCTCGACATCGACCAGGATCTTGGGGTAGCGCAGCCGGAACTCGGCCAGCAGCGGCGCGATCACGTGGGTGGCCAGGATGGGCGGCGCGTGCAGGCGCAGCGTGCCCGCGAGTTCCTGCGTGTGGGCGCTGGCCACGGCGTGCGCCTCGTCGATGTCCTGCAGGATGCTGCGCACCCGGCTCAGGTAGGCCTGCCCGGCCTCGGTCAGCGACTGGCGCCGGGTCGTGCGCTGCAGCAGCCGGGCGCCCAGGCTGTCCTCCAGGTCGGCGATCAGCCGCGTGACCACGGGCGCCGACATGTCCAGCGAGCGGGCGGCGGCGGCGAAGCCGCCTTCGTCCACCACCCGTTCAAACACACGCATCGAAAGCAAACGGTCCATGGCGACACCTTGGGGTTGTTGTGCACGAAAATTGTTTCTAAATTAGAAACACTGCATGACACTTTATCCTGTTTTTCTTCTTTAACGGAAATTTTAAAGTACACCCATCGACGAAACGGATGTGACAACAAGCCCGCTGCCACGACGTGATCACCAGCCGAAACGACTGGGTTGTCGAGTCAATCCACACCCTGAAAGGACATCCATCATGAACCGCTCTTACGTTTCCGCCATCGCCCTGTCCCTCGCCGCACTGTCCGCTGGCAACGCCATGGCGCTTGAAGCCGGCGACCGTGGCCTGGGCCTCAGCGACGACTTCGGCCGCCCGACCACCAGCGCCGCCAGCCAGCTGACCCGCGCCCAGGTGCAGGCCGAGTACCAACGCGCCGCCGCCGCCGGCCAGGTGGCCGCCTCCGGCGACCGCGAAACCCGCGTGGGCACCGTGGCCCAGGCCAGCACCTCGGGCGTGAGCCGCGAGGCCGTGCGCGCCGAGTACCAGCGTGCCGCCGCCGCTGGCGAAGTGCTGCCGTCCGGCGACCGCGTGGTCCATCTGTGAGCCGTCAGCCGACGCCCCGACCGAACCCGTTTTCACGAACCCCATCCCTCCCTCATTTCCCTCCAAGGACATCCATCATGAACCGCTCTTACGTTTCCGCCATCGCCCTGTCCCTCGCCGCCCTGTCCGCTGGCAACGCCATGGCGCTTGAAGCCGGCGACCGTGGCCTGGGCCTCAGCGACGACTTCGGCCGCCCGACCACCAGCGCCGCCAGCCAGTTGACCCGCGCCCAGGTGCAGGCCGAGTACCAGCGCGCCGCCGCCGCCGGCCAGGTGGCCGCCTCCGGCGACCGCGAAACCCGCGTGGGCACCGTGGCCCAGGCCAGCACCTCGGGCGTGAGCCGCGAGGCCGTGCGCGCCGAGTACCAGCGTGCCGCCGCCGCCGGCCTGGTGAGCCCCTCCGGCGACCGCGTGACCCACCTGTGAGTCGCGTGCGCGGTGCTGGCGCCGTGTCGCCATAAGAACTTGTCCGTCAATTTGGCGGGGCCGCGTTGGGACGCAATCGGGATGAGTTGACCGCACAGACCCGCCGCATGGGCTCATGCCCATGCAAGGGGTTGGGTGGGCAAATCGCCCGATTTCGTCCCAACCCGAAGGGCAAGTGCCTTTTTGGGCGGTCTGCGGCGTTGCAAAGCCTCGACGGGTCACCGGCCCGTCTGTGTTTTGCGCCTTGCAGCCCATCCCAAAAAGGCGCTTGCGCGGCCCCGCCTAATTGACGGACAAGTTCTAAGCTCAGTCGCGGGGGTGACGGGCCGTGTGGCGGCAGGGCTTCTAAAGCGGGACCCGCGTTGATACCCTTGGCTGCTCCAACGATCAGGACCACGCCATGTTTGCCGACCCATCTCCCCGCACCACCGATCTGTTGAACCGCATGCGGCGGTTTTTCGATCAGCACATCTACCCCAACGAAGGCCGCTACCACGAAGAGATGGATGCCTTCCGCCGCCAGGGCAACGCGTGGCAGGTGTCGCCGCTGATCGAGGAACTGAAGCCCCTGGCGCGCGAGGCCGGCCTGTGGAACATGTTCCTGCCCCACACCCACCGTGGCGTGCCGGGCATCTCCAACCTGGACTACGCGCCCCTGTGCGAACTCATGGGCCGGGTGTCCTGGTCGGGCGAGGTCTTCAACTGCTCGGCGCCCGACACCGGCAACATGGAAACCATCGAGCGCTACGGCACCGAGGCGCACAAGGACCAGTGGCTGGAGCCGCTGCTGCGCGGCGAGATCCGCTCGGGTTTTCTGATGACGGAGCCTGCCGTGGCCTCGTCCGACGCCACCAACATCCAGTGCACGATCACGCGCGACGGCGACGCGTACGTGATCAACGGCCGCAAGTGGTTTTCCTCCGGCGCCGGCAGCCCGCGCTGCAAGATCTTCATCGTCATGGGCAAGACCGACCCCGACGCGCCGCGCCACGCGCAGCAGTCCATGGTGCTGGTGCCCAGGGACACCCCGGGCATCACCGTGCTGCGGCACCTGTCGGTGTTTGGCTACGACGACGCGCCCCACGGCCACATGGAGGTGCTGCTGGAGAACGTGCGCGTGCCAGTGGGCAACATCCTGCTGGGCGAGGGGCGCGGGTTCGAGATCGCCCAGGGCCGACTGGGCCCGGGCCGCATCCACCACTGCATGCGTTCGATCGGCGCCGCCGAGCGCGCGCTGGAAATGATGTGCGACCGGCTGCGCCAGCGTGTCGCCTTCGGCCGGCCGCTGGCCGAACAGTCGATCTGGCACGAACGCATCGCCGAGTCGCGCTGCCTGATCGACCAGGCGCGGCTGCTGACGCTGAACGCCGCCTACAAGATGGACACCGTGGGCAACAAGGCCGCGCGCGCCGAGATCGCCATGATCAAGGTGGTGGCGCCCAACATGTCCTGCCAGGTGGTGGACTGGGCCATACAGGCCCATGGCGCCGCTGGCGTCAGCCAGGACTTCTGGCTGGCCGAGGCCTACGCGCACCAGCGCACGGTGCGCATCGTCGACGGCCCGGACGAAGTGCACCGCAACGCCATCGCCAAGATCGAACTCGCCAAAAGGGTCTGAAATCCCACCCCCGTCGCTTGCCCGCTGCGCGTGGCCGCATCCCCCCTCAAGGGAGCGACACCAGCCGTCCGGCAGAGCCGGCCCGGCGGTGTCCCCCGGCTCAACCCCTTCACACCGCTAATACGCCGCCGTCCACCACCAGGGTGACGCCGTTGACGTAGCTGGCCATTTCCGAAGCCAGGAACACCGCCGGTTGCGCCAGTTCGGACGGCTGGCCCAGGCGGCCGCTGGGGATGCGCGCCATGAAACGCTGCAGCCGCTCCGGGTTGGCACGGGTGGCATCGGTCATGGGCGTGACGATCACGCCCGGCGCCAGCGCGTTGACGCGAATGCCATCGGGGCCGAGGTCGGCCGCCATCGACTGGGTCAGCATCTTGACCGCGCCCTTGGAGGCGGAATAACCCACACACCCGGCCTGCGCGATGAAGGCCGCGCCCGAGGCCACGTTGATGATGTTGCCGCGCGTGCGGCGCAGCGCCGGCAGCCAGGCGTGGATGGTGTTGAAGGTGCCGAACAGGTTGACGTCCACCACCTTGCGCAGGTGGGCGTGGGCCTGGGGGCTGTCGATGCCTTCGCGGATCAGCAGGCCGGCGTTGTTGACCAGCACGTCGAGGTCGCCGATCTCGGCGCCCACGCGCTGGGCGAGTGCGGCCGCGGCCTCGGCGTCGCTCACGTCCAGGGCAAAGGTCCAGCCTTCGCCGCCGGTCTCGCGCACCGCCGCCAGCGTGGCGGCGCAGGCCTCGGCGCTGAGGTCGGTGATGAGCACGCGGGCACCGGCGGCGGCGAAGGCCACGGCGATGGCCTGGCCGATGCCGCTGGCCGCGCCGGTGACCAGGGCCAGCTTGCCGGCCAGAAGGGGAGGTGTTGTCGACATGGAGCTTCCTGCTTCAGTGGGTGGTGTGTGCCCGGGCGGTGGGGGGCGTGGCCGCCTGGGATGGTGCGGCGCGGCGTTGCTGGCGGTCTTTCCACCAGGCCAGGTACTGGCCGACGATGCCCTTGCGGAACAGCATCACCACCACCACGAAGACGGCGCCCTGGATGATCAGCACCCACTCGGCGAAGGACGCCAGGTAGTGTTCCATGGAGATGATGATCAGCGCGCCCACCACCGGGCCCAGCAGCGTCTGCAGGCCGCCCACGATGCAGATCAGCAGGGCCTCGCCCGAGGTGTTCCAGCCGACATCGGACAGGCTGGCCAGCTGGAAGGCCATCACCTTGGTGGCACCCGCCAGGCCCGCCAGCGCGGCCGACAGCGTGAAGGCGATCAGCTTGTAGCGGTTGACCTGGTAGCCCAGCGACAGGGCCCGGGGCTCGTTGTCGCGGATGGACTTGAGCACCTGGCCAAACGGCGAATACACGGTGCGGTAGATCAGCCAGAAGCCAAACACCACCAGCAGCAGGGCCAGGTAGTACATGGCCAGGTTGTTGTCGGTCGGAATCACACCCAGGAAGTGCGGACGCGGCACCGCCTGCAGGCCGTCCTCGCCCCCGGTGAAGGGCAGGCGCAGCGCCAGGAAGTACACCATCTGCGCGAAGGCCAGGGTGATCATCGAAAAGTAGATGCCCTGGCGGCGGATGGCGAGCAGGCCGGTGAGGAAACCCAGCGTGGCGGCGATGCCCACGCCAGCGAGCACGCCCACCACGCCGTCGACGCCCCAGGTCTTGAGCACGTGGCCGGTGACGTAGCTGGACGCGCCATAGAACATGGCGTGGCCAAAGGAGAGCAGGCCCACGTAGCCGATCAGCAGGTTGAGCGACGCCGCCAGCAGGGCGAAGCACATCAGCTTGATGAGGAACAGCGGGTAGACCACATAGGGCGCCAGGCACAGCAGCACCAGGCCGGCGATCAGCAGATTGCGTTGCAGGGAGCTCATCTTGGTTCTCTCAATCAGCGCGGCCGAACAGGCCATTGGGGCGGAAGGCCAGCGTGAGGATCATGACCACGAAGATCACGACGCTGGCGCCCTCGGGGTAGAACACCTTGGTCAGGCCTTCGATGACGCCCAGACCAAAACCCGTGATGATGGAGCCGATGATGGAGCCCATGCCGCCGATCACCACCACGGCGAACACCACGATGATGAGGTTGGAGCCCATCAGCGGGCTGACCTGGTAGATGGGCGCGGCCATGACGCCGCCAAACCCGGCCAGGCCCACCGCCAGGCCATAGGTCAGCATCAGCATGCGGGGCACGTTGACGCCGAAGCTGCGCACGAGGTTGGGGTTCTCGTTGGCAGCGCGCAGGTAGGCACCGAGCTTGGTGCGTTCGATGAAGTACCAGGTGCCCAGGCACACCGCCAGCGCCACGCCGATCACCCAGACCCGGTACAGGGGCACGAAGGTCACGGACAGGTCCAGCCCGCCCTGCATGGGGTTGGGGTAGGGCTGGCCGCTGACGCCGAACTTGAGGCGGAAGGCGCCCTCCATGAGCAGGGCCACGCCAAAGGTCAGCAACAGCGCGTAGACGTGGTCCACGTGGTAGAGGTGGCGCAGGAAGACGCGCTCCATCAGCACCCCGAACACGGCCACCACCAGCGGCGCCAGGATCAGCGCCCACCCGTAGCCCAGGCCGAAGTACTCCAGCAGGCCCCAGGCCACGAAGGCGCCCATCATGTACTGCGCGCCGTGGGCGAAATTGACCACGTGCAGCAGGCCGAAGATGATGGACAGGCCCAGGCTCATCAGCGCATAGAAGGCGCCGTTGATCAGGCCGATGACCACCTGGCCGACCAGGGCCGCGAGCGGCACCCCGAAAATCGTATCCATTGTTGTTGTCTCCTAGGGGGTGGTGGCGGTCACAGGCCCAGCAGCGCTTCGATGCGTGCTCGGTTGGGGGCGATGTCGTCCTGCTTGAACTGGTCCACCACCGTGCCTTCCTCGATCACGTAGAAGCGGTCGGCCAGCTGCGAAGCGAAGCGGAAGTTCTGCTCCACCATCAGCACCGTGAAGCCGCGCTGGCGCAGCAGGCGGATGGTCTGGCCGATCTTCTCGACGATGACCGGTGCCAGGCCTTCGGTGCATTCGTCGAGCAGCAGCAGCTTGGCGCCGGTGCGCAGGATGCGGGCGATGGCCAGCATCTGCTGCTCGCCGCCCGAGAGCTTGGTGCCCGGGCTGTTGCGGCGCGTCAGCAGGTTGGGGAACAGCTCGTAGATCTCGGCGATGCTCAGGCCGCCGGGCCGCAGCACCGGAGGCAGTTCCAGGTTTTCCTCGGTGGTGAGGCTGGCGAAGATGCCGCGCTCCTCCGGGCAGTAGGCCGCGCCCAGGTGAGCGATGGCCTCGGGCGGCAACCCGGCGGTGGACTGGCCCTGCAGCACGATCTGGCCGCCGCGCTTGTGCAGCAGTCCCATGATGGCGCGCAGCGTGGTGGTCTTGCCTGCGCCGTTGCGGCCCAGCAGACAGACGATCTCGCCCTCGTGCACGTCGAGGCTGATGTCGTGCAGGGCCTGGGTCTCGCCGTAGTGGCCGGTCAGGTGGGTCACCTGCAGCAGGGGCTTGGACTCAGCCATGGGCGCCTCCCACGTAGGCGTCGATCACGCGCGGGTCCACCGACACCTCGGCGTAGCTGCCCTCGGCCAGCACCTGGCCCGACTGCAGCACCGTCACCTGATCGCACAGTTCGGCGATGACTTTCATGTTGTGTTCCACCATCAGCACGGTGCGGCCCTGGGCCACCCGCTTGATCAGTTGCATGACGGGGCCGATGTCCTCGTGCCCCAGGCCGGCCATGGGCTCGTCGAGCAGGATCAGCTCGGGCTCCAGCGCGATGGTGGTGGCCAGTTCCAGCACCCGCTTGCGGCCGTAGGGCAGTTCGGCGGCCGGCAGATCGGCCCACTTGCCCAGGCCCACCAGGTCCAGCAGTTCGCGCGCGCGGGCGTCCAGCACGTGCAGCACGCTCTGGTTGCGCCAGAAGGCGTAGTTCCAGCGCGTCTTGCGCTGCAGGGCCACGCGCACGTTCTCCAGCACCGTCATCTGGCCGAACACGGCCGAGATCTGGAAGGAGCGCACCAGGCCGCTGTCGGCCACGGTGGCCGGGTCGCTGTGCTCGATGTGGCGGCCGTTGAACCGGATGGTGCCGGCGGTGGGCTTGAGGAAGGTGCTCAGCAGGTTGAAGCAGGTCGTCTTGCCGGCGCCGTTGGGGCCGATCAAGGCATGGATCGAATGGCGGCGGACGTTGAGGTCGACGTCCTTGACCGCGTAGAAACCCCGGAACTGCTTGCTCAGTCCCTGGGCCTGGAGGATGTGGTCGGCACTGGCATTCATGGGCGGACTCGTGGTGGGGTGGGTGTCACAGGAACGCGTGGGTCACGCCGCCGTCGACCTTGATGCATTCGCCGGTGATCCAACTGCTCTCGTCGCTGGCCAGGAAGGCCACCGCCGAGGCGATGTCCTCGACCTCGCCCAGGCGGCGCATGGGCGTCTTGGCCAGGCGCAGCGCGGCCTTCTCGGGGTCAACGTTGATCTTCACGCCTTCGGTGGCCACCGAGCCCGGGCCGATGGCGTTGACGCGGATGCCACGCGGCCCCAGGTCGACCGCGGCCGAACGTGTCAGCCCCAGCACGCCGGCCTTGACGCCGCAATAGATCATGGCCTGAGGAATGCCGAGGAAGGCCGCCGCCGAGGCGATGTTGACCACGCTGCCGCCACGGTCCATGTGGGCCGACGCCGCCTGTATGCCCCAGACCACCGAGTTGAAGCCGGTGCCCACCATGCGCTGCACGGCCTCGGGCGTCAGTTCGTCGATGGGGCCGTAACGCACCCACATGGCGTTGCTGACCAGCACGTCCAGGCGGCCGAACTGCTGCTTGAGTGCGCCTGCCGCGTTGAACAGGGTGTCGCGCTGCGCCACGTCGCCGCCGAAGGCCACGGCCTGGTGGCCGGCGGCACGCAATTCGGCGGCGGCTTCCTCGGCCAGTTCGAGCTTGAGGTCCAGCACGCCCACGGTGGCGCCGCCGGCGGCCAGCCGCTCCACGATGGCGCGGCCGATGCCGCGCGCGCCGCCGGTGACCAGGGCCACGCGCCCTTCGAATGCTTGAGTCATGGTTGTTGTTCCTGTGAGGGTGTGGGTCAGAGTCCGCGGTCGTCGAAGCGCACTTCGGGCAGGCCGCGCGCACCCGTGCCTCGGATGGCCATCAGCGCACCACCGTGGGGGTGGTCGGTGCGCAGCATGTTGCCCGAGTCACGGATGCTGGTGAGGTAGAGGGTGTCGAGCTCGGGACCGCCAAAACAGGGGCAGGTCACGTAGGGCACCGGGCAGTCGATCAGGCGGTCCAGGCGGCCATCGGGGTGGAAGCGTGCCAGCTGCGCGCTCAGCACCAGGGCCACCCACAGCCCGCCCTCGGCATCGACGGTGGCGCCGTCCGGGGCCGAGTTCCAGGGGGCGATGTCGATGAAGGGCTCGCGCGGGCCGACGGCGCCGGTGGCGGTGTCGTAGGGGTAGCGCAGGATCTGCCGGCTCATGCTGTCGGCGAAATACATCCAGCGGCCATCGGGGCTGAAGCAGGTGGTGTTGGAGACGCGAAAGCCCCGGTCCACCTCGCGCAGCGTGGCGCCGCTGAGCTGGTACAGGGCCCCCAGCGGCTCGTGGCTGTGCTTGACCAGCGAGCCCACCACGAAGCGGCCGGCGCGGTCGACCCGGCCATCGTTGAGGCGGACGTTGTCGGCCGCATGCCGCATCTGCAGCAGCGGCGTGATGGTGCCGCTGCGCGGGTCCAGCCGCACGAAGCGGTCGACCAGGGCCACCAGCAGCTGGCCGCTTTCGCACAGGGCGATGGAGCCGATCTCCTCGGGCAGCGTCCAGTGCGACTGCGCGCCGGTGTCCGGCTGGAGGTGGCGCACCACATGGCGGCGCGCGTCGATCCAGTAGAGCGACTGGCTGGCCACGTCCCACAGCGGGCACTCGCCCAGCAGGTCCTGGCCGGTGGGCAGGATGTCAAACGCCAGCATGCGAGGCTCCCTGGTGTTGACGCGCCTGCAGGCGCCGCAGATCGGCGGCGTCGCGCACGGCGTCAGCGCTGGCGGCGCGCCGCGTCAGCCACATGCGGTAGGGGCGCGGCCAGTGCGCCATGCCGTTGTCCAGGCCCAGCGCGCGCTCGGCGTGCAGGGCCCAGTTGGGGTTGTACAAGGCCTCGCGGCCGATGGCGACCAGGTCGGCCTGGCCGGCTTGCAGCAGGGCCTCGGCCTGCTCGGGCACGATGATGTTGCCCACCGCCATCACCTGCACGCCGGCCTCGTGGCGCAGGCGCTGGCCGTCGTCGGCGCGGAAGTCCAGGTCGCTGCGGCGCGACTGCAGGCGGGTCGGGTAGCTGGAGATGCCACCGGCCGAGGAGGCATCGATGACGTCAACGCCACGCTCGCGCAGGGCCGCGCACAGGCCGGTCAGGTCTTCGTGGCGCAGGTCGCCGCTGTCCAGGTCGGCCAGCGAGATGCGCCAGAACAGGGGCAGCTGCCGCGGCCAGTGGCGGCGCACCGATTCGGCCACTTCCAGCGCAAAACGCTGGCGCCGCAGGGCGTCGCCGCCGTAGGCGTCGGTGCGGGTGTTGGCCACCGGCGACAGGAACTGGTGGATGAGGTAGCCGTGGGCGCCATGCACCTCCAGCACCTCGAAGCCGGCCGCGTGGGCGCGGCGCGCGGCCTGGCCGTAGGCGTCGACCAGCCGAGCGATGCCGTCCACCGACAAGGCCTCGGGTGTGGGCCAGCCCTCGCCGGTGGGCAAGGCGCTGGGGCCGACCACCGGCCAGGCCGGCTCGCCCCGCGCCGCGTCGGCCTGGTTCAGCGGGCCGTGGCCATGCCACCAGGTCTGCAGCCCGCCCTTGCGGCCGGTGTGGCCCAGCTGGATGGCCGGCACCGCGCCGTGGGTCTTGAGCGTGTGCGCCACCCGTGCCAGCGGCTCGATCTGGCCGTCGTGCCACAGGCCCAGGTCGCCGTGGGTGTTGCGCCCGCGCGGCTCCACGGCGGTGGCGCCGGCGAACACCACCCCCGCGCCGCCGAGCGCGAAGCGCGCCAGGTGGATCAGGTGCCAGTCGTTGGCCAGGCCCTCGTGCGCCGCGTACTGCTGCATGGGCGAGATGACGACCCGGTTGCGCGCCGCCACGTCCCGGCAGGACCAGGGCGTGAACAGGCGGGCCAGCGCCCCGGTGGGGGCCACGCACTGACGGCTGACGGTTTCGGTGTGCATGCGGATCGGCCTCTGGCGTGTGGCGTCGGCTTACTTCTTGACGAAGTCGCAGCCGCCTTCGGACAGCGGACGGAAGGCCTGGTCGGCCGGGATCTCGCCCTTGATGGCGTAGAGGTCGTTCTTGTTCTTGGACTCGGCCGGCGACTTGACCTGCACGATGTAGGTCGGACGCATGACCTGGCCGTCCTCGCGGATGGCCACGTTCTTGGACATGAAGTCGTTGACCGGCGTGGCCTTCATCTTGGCCACCACGGCCTGGCCTTCGTCGGAGCCGGCGGCCTGCACGGCCTTGAGGTAGTGCATGGTGGCGCTGTAGGCGCCGGCCATGATGTAGGTGGGGATCACGCCCTTGTTGCGGTCGGTGAAGCGCTTGGACCAGGCGCGGGTCTCGTCGTTCTGGTCCCAGTAGAAGGGCGCGGTGATCTGCAGGCCCTGGGCCACGTCCAGGCCCATGGCGCCCACGCTGTTGATGGTCATGCCGAACACCGTGACCACCTGTCCGCTCTTGGACAGGCGGTACTCGGCGGCCTGCTTGAGCGCGTTGGACAGGTCCAGGCCGGCGTTGAGCACCACGATGGCCTGCGCCTTGCTGGCCTGGGCCTGCAGCAGGTAGGACGAGAAGTCGGTGGTGCCCAGCGGATGCTTGACCGAACCGACGACCTTGCCGCCGGCGGCTTCGATGAACTTGGTGGCCTCGGTCTGCAGCGCGGTGCCGAAGGCGTAGTCCACGGTCACGAAATAGAAGCTCTTGATGCCCTGCTTGACCAGGCTCTGCACACCGGCCTTGGGCAGCGAGTAGGTGTCCACCAGGAACTGGAAGTTCATCGGCGAGCAGGCCTTGGTGGTGAGGTCGGAGGTGACCGTGCCGGCGACCAGGTAGGGCTTGTTGTGCTGCTTCATCATGGCGCTGACGCTCAGCGCGATGGACGAGGCCGAGCCGCCGACGATGGCATCGACCTTTTCGCTCTCGATCCACTTGCGGGCGATGTTGGTGCCGACGTCGGGCTTGTTCTGGTCGTCGGCCACCACCACCTCGATGTTCTTGCCGTTGACCTTGCCGCCGAAGTCCTCCACCGCCATGCGCACGGCGAGGGTGGAGCCGGGGCCGCCGTTGCCCGAGTAGGGCCCGGTCTGGTCGGCCATCACGCCGATGCGCACGACGTCGTCGGAAATCTGGGCGTGGGCGCCGGTGGCGGCCAGCAGGGCCAGCAGGCTGGCGGCGCTCAGGGTGTTGAGCTTGCGGTTCTTCATGGTCTGTCTCCAGTGGTTGGGGCGGATGGTGGGGACCGGCGGCGCCCCTGCCGCTGGCCGGTGGTCTCTTCTTGCGGACGTTCTCTTCTCTTCTTCTACAGGCCGTGGCGCGCCGCGTGGGACGCGCCACGGGTGTCGGTTCACGCCGGGTCGGTGACCAGGCGGTGGCCCCGGAACTGCTCGCGCAGCCGGGTCTTGAGCAGCTTGCCGGTGGCGGTGTGGGGCAGCTCGTCGACGAAGACGACTTCGTCAGGCAGCCACCAGCGCGCCACGCGTTCCTTCATGAATGCCAGCAGCTCGGCGCCGTCGATCTGCTCGCCGGGCTTGGGCACGACGATCAGCAGCGGGCGCTCCTGCCACTTGCTGTGGGGCAGTCCAATGACGGCGGCCTCGCGCACCTGGGGGTGGCCCACGGCCAGGTTTTCCAGGTCGATGGAGCTGATCCATTCGCCGCCGGACTTGATGACGTCCTTGCTGCGGTCGGTGATCTGCACGTAGCCGTCGGTGTCGATCAGGGCCACGTCGCCGGTGCTGAACCAGCCCTGCGCGTCCAGCGCCGAGCCGGCCTCGCTGCCATAGTAGGCCGACAGCACCCAGGGGCCGCGCACGCGCAGCTCGCCCATCTGCTGGCCATCGTGGGGCAGGGGCTGGCCGTCGGCGCCGAAGATCTCGACCTCGACCCCGAAGATCGGCCGGCCCTGGCGGCACTGCACGTCGAACCGGGCGTCCAGCGGCAGGCCTTCGTGCTTGGGCAGCAGGTTGCCGATGGTGGCCAGCGGGCTGGTTTCGGTCATGCCCCAGGCCTGGATCACGTAGGCGCCCAGCAGGTGTTCGAAGCGTTCGATGATGGCGCGCGGCGCGGCCGAGCCGCCCACCACCACCCGCTTGAGCCGCAGCTCGGACAGGTCCAGGCCGGCGCGCTGCTGTTCGATGTGCTGGAAGAAGCCCAGCCACACCGTGGGCACGCCGAGCGAGAAGGTGCAGCCCTCGTCGCGCATGGCGGCGTAGAGCTTGTCGCCGCTCAGGCCCGAGCCCGGCAGCACCAGCTTGGCGCCACACATGGCCGCGGCGTAGGGCACGCCCCAGGCGTTGACGTGGAACATGGGCACGGCCAGCAGCACGCTGTCGCGGGCGTTCAGCCCCAGGCCATCGACCGTGCAGGCGGTGAAGGAATGCAGCACGGTGGAGCGGTGGCTGTAGAGCACGCCCTTGGGGTGGCCGGTGGTGCCCGAGGTGTAGCACATCGACGAGGCCGTGTTCTCGTCCAGCGCCGGCCAGGCGAAGTGCTCATCGCCTTGTGCCAGCAGGTCCTCGTAGCAGCACAGGCCGGGCAGGTCCAGCGCGGGCAGCTGGTCGGGCCGGCACAGGGCGACGAAGCGCTTGACCGTGGTGAGCTGGGGCGCGATCTGGGTCAGCAGGCCGGCGAAGTCGAGGTCGAAGCAGACGATGCCGTCCTGGGCGTGGTTGAGGATGTAGGCGATCTGCTCGGGGAACAGGCGCGGGTTCACGGTGTGCAGCACGGCGCCCATGCCGGCCACCGCGTAGTACAGCTCCAGGTGGCGGTCGGTGTTCCAGGCCAGGGTGGCCACGCGGTCGCCCTGGGCCACGCCCAGGCCGCCCAGGGCACTGGCCAGGCGGCGCGCGCGCTGGTGCACGGTGCGCCAGTTGCTGCGCCGCAACTCGCCGCCGTGCAGGGTGGAGACCACCTCGACGTTGCCGTGGGCGGCCGCCGCGTGTTCGATCAGCCCCGAAATCAGGAGCGGTTTTGGCTGCATCAGTCCCAACATGGTGGGGGTCCTTCTTGTCTCGTTGTCTGTCTAATTACATGCCGGCCGGTAAGTAAAAATCGTAGCACCACCGGTCGGCGCTGTGCGGTTCAGCGTTTCATTTTTTTTTGCCAACCGGCCATGTTCACCGCACCCATCACCGTGTGCTGCAGGCCACCGTCCACCAGCAGGTCGACGCCGGTGATGTAGGCGGCGTCCTTGCCCATCAGGAAGGCCACGGCACCGGCCATGTCCTGCGGCAGGCCGATGCGGCGCAGCGGCACCCGCGCCTCGCGCTGGGCGCGGGCCTCGGGTTCGCGGTAGGCGGGGGCGGTGCCCGGCGTCACGGTCATGCCGGGCGAGACCGAGTTGACGCGTATGCCGTCCGGGCCCCATTCCACCGCCAGCTGTCTGGCCAGCATCAGGGCGGCGGCCTTGCTCGGGCTGTAGGCGCCCAGCGGCGCGGTGGCGTGGCTGCCGGAGATGGAGGCTGTGATGACGAAGCTGCCGCCGCTGGCCTTGAGCGCCGGGTGGCAGGCGCGCGCCAGCAGCCAGGGGGCGCGGGCGTGCAGGGCGAAGACCTTGTCCCAGTCTTCCAGCCGGTAGTCGAGCAGCGCGCCGGGGATGGCGGCGCCGGCGTTGCTGGCCACGGCGTCGAGGCCGCCAAACGCCTGGGCAGCGGCGGCCAGCGCGGCCGGGTGTCCGGGCTGCGACATGTCGCCCGTCACCACCCGCGCTTCGCCGCCCAGTGCGCGCACCTCATCGGCCAGCGATTGCAGTTCGTCTTCATGCAGGTCGGTCAGCACCAGCCGGGCGCCGCCGTGTTGGGCGGCATCGGCGGCGAGGCGCAAGGCGATGGCCCGGCCTATGCCTCGGGCCGCGCCGGTGACGATGGCTCGCATGGCGTTCAGCCAACCCGGCGTGGGCGGGGTTGGCCGGGCTGCCGGAGGCGGGGGACGGGGTGTCCGTGGAACAGGCCGCTGTGCATCTTTGTCTCCTTGTTCTGAGGGGTTCTGGACCCTTGAGGCACAGAATACCTGCCGACCGGCAGGTAATCAAGTTATTATTCAAATGTGTGACGCAATATCACGTATGAATTTTTTCTGGAGTCTGGACCCATGATCTCCCCCGTGAAGTCGGCCGTGCGCGTGCTCGAAATCCTCGAGTATTTCAAGCGCGAGCAGGCCCCGCGCTCGCTCAAGGAGCTGTGCACCGCGCTGGACTACCCGCAGTCGAGCTCGACCGTGCTGCTCAAGAACCTGATCGCGCTGGGCTACCTGAGCTACGACCGCAGCACGCGCCTGTACTTTCCGACGCTGCGGGTCAGCGCCCTGGGCGACTGGATCAGCCACGCGCTGTTCGGCCAGGGCGAGATCTTCGAGATCATGCGCGACGCCCACAGCGCCACCGGCGAGACGGTGTCCATCGCGCTGCAGAACGACGTCTACCTGCAGTACATCCGGGTCATCCAGTCGACCCATGCGCTGCGTTTCCACACCGAGGAGGGCAGCATGCGCCCGCTCACGCTGTCGGCCACGGGCTGGATGCTGATGTCCCAGCTGGACGACAAGAGCGTGGAGAAGCTGGTGCGGCGCGCCAACATCGCCACGCCAGCCAAGGACGACCGCCAGCCGCTGGAGCTGATGATGCAGCGCGTGGCCCAGGCGCGCGTGGACGGCGCGACCTACGCCGAGAACATCCCGCTGCTGGGCGGGGGCACGGTGTGTGTGCTGCTGCCGGTGAAGGTGCAGGGGCGCGCGGTGGCCCTGGGGATGGGCGGCGCGGTCGAGCGCATCCGGCCCAACCGCGAACGCTACACCGACCTGCTCCGGCAGCTGGCGGCGTCGCTCAAGCCTTAGAACTTGTCCGTCAATGAGGCGGCCCCGCCTCTTTGACGGACAAGTTCTTTGGTTGTCGTGGCGGCCCCCCGGCGGGCCTCATCTGGCGGCGCTGGCCAGCAGGGCGATCAGCCGCTTGGCCACCGGCGGCACATAGCTGTTCTCGCGGTAGGTCACGACCAGGCGCCGGTGCATGGTGGCCTCCTTGACGGGCACCTCCCTGAGCTGTGAGGTGGCATGGGCCTTGTCCAGGTGGTGGCGCGAGATGAAGCTCAGCAGGCCGGTCTCCGCGATCAGCGCGGGGAGCATCAGCAGCATGGTGCTCTCCACCTGCACGCGCGGGCGGGGCAGCTGCTTGCGGTCGAAGGCGTGGTCCAGCCAGTCGCGGGTCGGCGCGCCGGGCGGCTGCAGGACCCAGCGGTAGCGGGTCAGGTCGCGCAGGGTCGGCTTGATGTGGTGAATCTCGTGCCCCGCGCTGGCGGCCACGACGATGGTGTCCGCGGCGAGCACCTGGGACACGTACCCGGGTGCCTCGGCGCCCTCGGTGCCCACCATGAGATCGATCTCGCCGGCGTACAACTGGGGCCTGAGGGTGTCGACCAGGCCGACCACGGTCTTCAGCGTCACTTCCGGTGCCTGCGCCATCAGCTCTCGCGCCGCGCGCGGCAGCAGGAACTGGGCCGCGGTCGGCACGATGCCCAGCCGGATGTGGCCGGACAGCCCGAGGCCGATGTCGCCCATTTCCCGCTTCGCTTCCTCCACGTCGAAGCGCATGCGCTGCGCCCACTTCAGCAGCACTTTGCCGGCGGCGGTCAGGCGGATGCCACGGCCCGCCTTCTCGAACAGCGGCGCCCCGCAGGACTCTTCCAGGCGACGGATGCAGCTGGTCAGCGCCGGCTGCGTGCGGTGCAGCCGGGCGGTCGCCTGTCCGATGTGTTCGAGCTCGGCAATGGTCTCGAAATAGCGGAGGTCGCGCAGGTCCATGTCAAAAGCCAGATTGATGTATTTCAATAAATTATCGATTGGACTGTATCTGTTGAAAGCCCAATACTCAAGCCCATCAACGGGAAGCCGGCGAGGTTGCCGGGAACCCGACCTTGGAGACACACACCATGCTGAACCGCCGCGCCCTGGTCGCGCTCGTCGCCTTCGCCGCTTCCGCCGCCGCACACGCGCAGGCCTACCCCAACCGCCCCATCCGCGTCGTCGTGCCGTTCCCGGCCGGCGGCGGCACCGACATCATCGCGCGGGAAGTCACGCAGAAGGTCACCAGCACGACGGGCTGGACCTTCGTCGTGGACAACAAGCCGGGCGCCGGGGGCAACCTCGGGGTGGAAGCGGCGGCCAAGTCGCCCGCCGACGGCTACACCATCGTGCTGGGCCAGACCAGCAACCTGGCCATCAACCCGACGCTGTACGCCAAGATGCCCTACGACTCGGTGAAGGACCTCGCCCCCATCATGGTGGTGGCCAATGCGCCGCTGGTCATGGTGACCGGGGCCAATTCGGCGCACAAGACCCTGGCCGACGTCGTGAAGGCGGCCAAGGCCAAGCCGGGTGCGCTCAACTTCGCCTCTCCGGGCAATGGCACGGTGGCCCACCTCACCAGCGAGCTGTTTCAAGGCGCGGCATCGGTGAAGATGCAGCACGTGCCCTACAAGGGCGCCGCACAGGCGCTGACCGATGTGGTGAGCGGCAACGTCGAGCTCTACATGTCCTCCGTGCCTACCCTGATCGGCCAGATCAAGCAGGGCAAGCTCAGGGCCTTGGCCGTGACGTCGGCCCAACGCGTGGACGACCTGCCCCAAGTGCCCACCATCAACGAGTCGGGCTTCAAGGGCTTTGACGCCGTGACCTGGTTCGGCTTCCTGGCGCCCGCGGGCACGCCCAAGGAGGTGGTGGCCAAGCTGAACGCCGAGTTCAACGCCGCGCTGAAACAGCCCGACCTGCTGAAGAAGCTGGGCGAGCAGGGCGCCGACCCGGTGGGCGGCACCCCCGAGCAGTTCGCCGCCCTCATCAAGGACGACATCGTCCGTTGGGGCAAGGTCGTCAAGCAGTCGGGCGCCCGCATCGACTGAGCCTTTTCCCTTCTCGATCAATCCGCCGGCACCCGCCGGCCTTTCTGGAGATTCCCATGAGTCAAGCCGCTGCATTGCCCGACGTGGTTCGCCACATCGAACGTGTCGACGCCGAAGTCGTTGCCCAGGCCGCGAAGTTTCCATCGTCCATCCTCGCCGACGTGGCCGGGCGGCGCGGCGCGCTGCACGGGCGCATCGCGCCCCTGGCGCCCAGCATGCGCTTTGCCGGTCCGGCCATCACGGTGGAGGTGCGCCCTGGCGACAACCTCATGATCCACGCCGCCATGGCCATCGCCCAGCCGGGCGACGTCATCGTGGTCGATGGCAAGGGCGACCTCTCCAGCGCCCTGATGGGCGAAATCATGTCGCAGCAGTGTGTGGCCCTGGGCGTGGCCGCCGTGGTCATCGACGGCGCGGTGCGCGACAGCGAGGCCATCCGCGAACTCGGCTTCCCGATGTACGCCGCCGGCCTCAACCCCAACGGCCCCACCAAGTTCGTGCCAGGGCGCCTGAACCACCCCATCTCCATCGGTGGCGTCACCGTGAACCCGGGCGACCTGGTGGTGGGCGATGCCGACGGCGTGACCGTGATCGAGCGCGCCAAGGCCGCCGCCATGCTGCCGCTGGCCGGGGAAAAGGTCGCTGCCGAAACCCGGCGCATCGCCCAGATCAAGAGCCGCGAGGCGCTGGCCCCGGTCTGGCTCAACGGCGCGCTGCGCGCCGCTGGCGTCATCAAGGAAGGAGAAACGCTGTGAGCCAACGCCCCACCTTGCTGGTGACCGGCGCCGATCTGGCGCCCCAGGCCCTGGCGCTGCTGGGCGACTTCAACGTCCTCTTTGCCGGCAAGACCCCGACCGAGGACGACGTGGTGGCCCTGTGCCGACAGCATGACCCCGTGGCCATCATCGTGCGCTACAGCAAGGTCGGCGCCGCCGCCATGGACGCCGCGCCCAGCCTGCGCGTGATCTCCAAGCACGGCAGCGGCACCGACACCATCGACAAGGTGGCGGCGCAGGCGCGTGGCATCCGGGTCGTGGCGGCCGTGGGTGCCAACGCCGCCGCGGTGGCGGAGCAGGCGCTGGCGCTGTTGCTGGCCTGCGCCAAATCCGTGGTCACCCTGGACCAGCGCATGCACGCCGGCCACTGGGACAAATCGACCCACAAGAGCATCGAACTCGACGGCCGCACCGTCGGTGTGGTGGGGCTGGGAGCCATCGGCCTGCGCTTTGCCCGCATGGCCCATGCCATGGGCATGCGTGTGCTGGGCTTCGACCCCTACGCGCAGCAGCTGCCGGACTTCATACAGAGCGTCGATCTGGACACCCTGTGGCGCGAGTCCGATGCCATCTCGCTGCACTGCCCGCTCACGGCCGACAACGCCCGGTTGATCAATGCCAGCACCCTGGCGGCGTGCAAGCCCGGCGTGATCATCGTCAACACGGCGCGCGGCGGCCTGATCGACGAGGCGGCGCTGCTGGACGCGGTGAGGTCCGGGCAGGTCGGCGGGGCGGGCCTGGACAGCTTCGCCGTGGAGCCCATGAGCGCGCCGCACCCCTTCCATGGCGAGGCGCGCATCGTGCTGAGCCCGCACATCGGCGGCGTCACGGCCGATGCCTACGTCAAGATGGGCGTGGCGGCCGCGCAGAACGCGCTCGCCGTGCTCAACCACGGCTGAGCCCACCATGGCGCGGCGCTGGAAACAGGCACCCCCAGGGTCCCACTGGGGCGAGTTTGGCGACGACGACCAGCGGGGTCGCATGAACCTGGTGACACCGGCCAAGGTGCTGCAAGGCATGGCCGAGGTTCGCGAAGGGCGCACGTTTTGCCTCTCGTTGCCCCTGGATGTGCCGGGCGGCCGCGCGCTCAACCCGCGCCGCCGGCCGCCCGAACGCTTTGCCGTGCTGCGCGATGGCAAGAGCGCCGGCCAGCAAGGCTTTTGCTGGTCCTACACCGAGGAAGACCCGGACCTCACCGACGTCGTCAACGACGATGTGGTCCTGCTGGGGCTGCAGTATTCCACGCAGTGGGACAGCCTGGCCCACGTCGGTGCCCGGTTCGACGCCGATGGCGACGGTGTGCCCGAGGCCGTTTTCTACAACGGCTACCGGGCCGGCACCGACATCCGGCCCGGCACCGAAGACCCGCAGGCCACGCAGGATTTCGCGCGTTTTCCGGGCCCGCAGGCCGATGCGCTGGGCATTGAACGCCTGGCCGAACACGGGGCCCAGGGCCGGGGCGTGATGATCGACCTGGCGCACCACGTCGGCCGTGTTCGCACGGCGGTGGGCTACGACCAGCTGATGCGCATCCTGGACGCCGACGGCGTCGAGGTCCAGGAGGGCGACATGGTCTGCCTGCACACCGGTTTTGCCGACACGCTGCTGGCCATGAACCGCCAACCGGACGTGAAGCACCTGCACGACACCGGCAGTGGCCTGGACGGCCGGGACAGCAAGCTCCTGAACTGGATCGTGGATGTCCGGCTGGCCTGCCTGATCGCAGACAACCCCGCCGTCGAGCTGGTGGTGCCCAAGCTGCTCACGCCCACGCCCCTGCGCCAACCACGCCTGCCCCTGCACGAACACTGCCTGTTCAAGAACGGCATCCACCTGGGCGAGCTGTGGTACCTGACCGAGTTGGCGCGCTGGCTGCGCACCCACGGGCGCCACCGGTTCCTGCTGACCGCGCCACCGCTGCGCCTGCCGGGTGCGGTGGGTTCGCCCGCCACGCCCATCGCGACGGTGTGACGACAGAACGACGGACCGACGTTTCGGTTCAAACAACGAGGAGACAACGATGCGTATCCGATGGACAAAGGCCGTGCTGGCCAGCGTGGCCCTGGCCTCTGTGTGGGGCGCCCATGCGGCGTGGCCCGACAAACCCGTGAAGCTCGTCGTTCCCTATGCGGCGGGCGGTGCCGCCGACGCATTGGCGCGGGTGGTGGCCGCCGAACTGAGCCTGAGGCTCAAGCAGCAGGTCGTGGTCGACAACAAAGGGGGTGGCGGCGGCACCATCGGCGCACAAGCCGTGGCGCAGGCGCCCGCCGATGGCTACACCTTTCTCTACGACGCAACGTCGTTTGCCGTCAACCCGAGCCTGTTTCCTAAGCTGGGTTTTGACTATGCCCGGGACTTCACGCCCATCGCGATGGTGGCGCGCATCCCGACCCTGCTGGTGGTGCCCGCATCGTCGCCCGTGAACACGGTGGCCGATCTGGTCCAGCTGGCCCGCGCCCAGCCCGGCAAGCTGTCGTACGCATCGGCAGGCAGCGGCGGTGCTGCGCATTTGAGCGGCGAGCTGTTCAAGCAGGGCCACCGCCTGGACGTGCTGCACGTGCCCTACAAAGGTGGCGCACCCGCGCTCACCGACCTGGCCGGCGGCCAGGTCGACATGATGTTCAGCGCCGTGACCGTCTCGGCACCCCTGGTCAAGTCGGGCCGCCTCAAGGCCATCGCCACCGCGTTCGACAAACGCATCGAAGCCATGCCGGAATTGCCCACCGTGGCCGAGACCGGCCTGCCGGGTTTCAGTGCCTACGAATGGAACGCGGTGTTCGCGCCAGCGGGCACGCCCGCCGACGTCGTCGGCCGCATGGAAGCGGAAATGAAGGAGGTCTTGTCGGCCCCCGCCGTGCGCGAGCGCCTGGCGGCCATGGGCGCGCTTCCCGCCACGGGGGGCGCCAAGGCCCTCGGGGCGTTTGTGCTGGCCGAGAGCGCCAAGTGGGCCGCGGTCATCAAAGCGGCCCGCATCAAGTTGGACTGATTCCATTCACCAGGAGACACACATGAAATCCCGCATTCTTTTTGCGCTCGCACTGATCGCAGCCAGCGCCACCTGGGCGCAAAGCTGGCCCACCAAACCGGTCAGGATCATCGTCCCCTACCCGCCGGGCGGCGCGGTGGACGTGGTCACGCGGCGCATCGCCACCAAGCTGCAGGAGCAGACCGGCCAGACCTTCTTCGTCGAGAACAAGGCTGGCGCCACCGGCACGATCGGCATCCAGCAGGTGGTGCAGTCCGCGCCCGATGGCCACACGCTGGTGGCGAACGACACCACCTTCGCGCTGCTGCCCCACATCTTCAAGAAGCTGCCCTTCGACCACGACAAGGACCTGCAGCCGCTGGGCGCCTTCATGTTCGCGCCCATGGCGGTGGTGGTGCGCGCCGAGTCACCCTACAAGACGCTGGACGAGCTGTTGCGCGCGGCCAAGGCCGAGCCCAACAAGATCACCTACGGCACGGGCGGCGCGGGCACCATGCCCCATTTCGCCAGCGAGGCCCTGGGCATCGCCACGGGGGTGAACTTCATGCACATCCCCTTCAAGGGCGCCGGCGAAGCCACCCTGGCCCTGCTGGGCGGCACCATCGACTACCAGATCGCGTCGACCCCGGGCGTCATCGGGCAGGTCAAGGGCGGCAAGGTGCGGTTGCTGGCGGTCAGCGGCGACAAGCGGCCGGCGGCGCTGTCGACCGTGCCCACCTTTGCCGAGGCCGGCATCAAGGGCTATGGCGTCGTGAACTTCACCGGGCTGTGGGCCCCCAAGGGCACGCCAGTCGAGGTGGGTGCGCGGCTGCAAAAGGAAATCGCCACCGCCATGGCCAGCGCCGACATGAAGACCTATGCCGAGAGCATTGGCGCCGAGGCGGCGGCCTGGGACGCGCCTGCCTTCGCCCGCAACCTGGCCGAGCGCACCGCCTACTGGGGCAAGGTGGCCGCGAACACCGCGTTTGACCGTCAGTGAGGCCGGGCATGTGGCAGCTCCATCCCCCCGAGGTGCGTGAGGCCGAGGTGTTCACGCGCATGCCCGATCACTTGCGGCGCACCGGTGTGCGCTCGGTGTGGGGCGACGCCAACCGCCCCGGGCAGGCGACCGACAGCTTTCTGGAAGGTCCGGTGTTCGATGCGGCCGGTCAGCTCTACGTCACCGACATCCCGTTCGGGCGCATCTTTCGCATCGATGCCCAGGGCGACTGGACCCAGGTGGCCGAGTACGACGGTGAACCCAATGGCATGAAGTTCCTCAGCGACCAGGAACTGCTGATCGCCGACTACAAGAACGGCCTGATGGTCTGCGACATCGCCAGCGGCGCGGTGCGGCCCTACCTGGAGCGGCGCAACACCCAGCGCTTCATGGGCATCAACGACCTGGTGTTCGACCGCCAGGGCAACCTCTACTTCAGCGACCAGGGGCAGACCGGGCTGCACGACCCCACCGGGCGCCTGTACCGCCTGCGCCCGAACGGACAGCTCGATCTGCTGTTGTCCAACGTGCCCAGCCCCAACGGCGTGGCGCTGTCGCCCGACGAGCGCGTGCTCTACCTGGGCGTCACCCGCGGCAACGCGGTGTGGCGCGTGCCCTTGCTGGACGACGGCAGCGTGTCCAAGGTCGGCGCCTTCTTTACCTCCCACGGGCCCAGCGGGCCGGACGGCCTGGCGGTGGACAGCCAAGGCAGGGTGATCGTGGCCAATCCGGGCCTGGGCTGCGCCTGGGTGCTCAACCACCGCGCCGAGCCCGTGCTGGTGTTGCGCAGCCCCCTGGGCGCGTCGCTGACCAACGTCGCCTTCGGCGGGCCCGACCGCAAGACGCTGTACTGCACGGAATCGGTCAGCGGCTCCATTCTTCGCTCGACACTCGATGCCCCCGGCCTGCCGCTGGCGCGTGCATCCCAATCCCGCTAAGGAGACACCGATGAAGGTATTCGCACTGTGGGGGCTGCTGGCAAGCGCCGCCATGTCCGCCGCCGCGCAGACCACACCTTACCCAGACCGCCCGGTCAAGGTGGTGGTGGGTTTCGCCGCCGGCGGCCCGTCGGACATCGTGGCCCGCAGCTTCGCCGATTTCGCGGGCAAGGCGTTCAAGCAGCCGTTCGTGGTGGAGAACAAACCGGGCGCCAACGCGGTGCTCGCCACCGAGGCGGTGGCCGCCGCCAAGGCGGACGGGCTCACGCTGCTGGCCGCCGCCACCAACCACACCATGATTCCCGCGCTCTACGCCGGGCGCATCAAGTTCGATGCCGCCAGGTCGTTCAGGCCGGTCTGCACGCTGGCGGCCAGCGCCACGGTGCTGGTGGTGGGGCCCAGCCTGGCGGTCAGGAGCCTGCCCGAGTTCCTGGCGCGCATCCGCGAGAGCCCGAGGGGCGCGACCTACGCCACGCCAGGACAGGGCAGTTCGCCGCACCTGGCCACCGAGACCTTCCGCAAGCTGACCGCCACCACGCTGGTCCACGTGCCCTACAAGGGCGCGGCGCCGGCCGTGACCGATCTGATCGGCGGCCAGGTGGACCTGTCGTTCGCCACCGTGGGTTCGGTGCTGCCCCACATCAGGTCGGGCAAACTGGTGCCCATCGCGGTGGCTTCGCGGCAGCGCTCGGCGCTGCTGCCCCAGGTGCCCACCTTCGAAGAGGCCGGCCTCAAGGGCTTTGTGGTGGACACCTGGTACGGCCTGATGGCACCGGCCGGCACGCCACCCGACATCGTGCGCGGCCTGGAGCGCGAGGCGGCGGCCTTCGGCAGGGCGCCCGAGATCCGGGAACGCCTGGAGGCGGCCGGCCTGGAGCCACAGAGCACCTGTGGCGACGATTTCGCCAGACAGATTGGCCGGGACATCGTGAGCAACACCCAACTGGCCCAGGAACTCGGCTTGAAGGCCGAGTGACCCACCGAACAGGAGACCCCATGCGAACCGTTTTTCGAACCCTGCTGCTGACCGCCTCGCTGATGGTGGGCCTCACCGTGCAAGCCCAGCCCTACCCGAGCCGGCCCCTGAAGCTGATCGTGCCGTTTCCGCCCGGGGGCAACGTGGACCTGAGCGCGCGCCTTCTGGTGCCGGAGCTGTCCAGGGAACTGGGCCAGCCCATCGTGGTGGACAACAAGGCGGGTGCGGGCGGCACGGTGGGCCTCGACGCGGTCGCGAAGTCCGCCCCGGACGGCTACACCCTGGGCATCGCGTCGCCCATCAACCACCTGGCGGCCCCCTCGCTGTACCCGAAGCTGCCCTACGACGCCATCAAGGACTTCAGCCCGGTGGGCCTGATCGCCAGCGTTCCCATGGTGCTGGTGGTGGGGTCCTCTTCTCCGGTCAAGACCGTCCAGGAACTGGTGGCGCGTGCCCAGTCGCGCGGTGGCGCCATGACCATGGCCTCGGCGGGCAGTGGCAGCGGCAACCACATCGTCGGCGAGCTGTTCCAGGACGCGACGGGCGCCCGCTTCGTGCACGTGCCCTACAAGGGCAGCGCGCCGGCCAACACCGATCTGGCCGGCGGCCACGTGGACCTGCACTTCGACCAGCTGTCGTCGGTGCTGGCGCTGGTCCAGGGCGGCAAGCTGCACGCGCTGGCGGTGACCACGGCCAAACGTTCCCCGCTGTTGCCCCAGGTGCCCACCCTGGCCGAGTCGGGCGTTCCCCATTTCGACGCCAGCACCACGCTCGGACTGGTGTTGCCCGGCGGGGCAAGCCCTGAGCTGGTGGGCCGGCTGAACGCCGTGCTGAACAAGGTCCTTCAGCGCGCCGCTGTCCGGGAGCAGTTCCTCAAGCTGGGGGCCGAACCACGGCCCGGCTCGCCCGCCGAGTACGCCGAGTTCATCCGCTCGGAAATCGCCCGCACGGCACGCATCGTGCGCGAGGCGAAGATCACGCTGGACTGACCGTGGACTGGGTGGACTGCCACTTTCACGTGGTCGAGCCTCAAGACCGCTTTCCCATGCTGGCGGGGCGCTCCTACACGCCCGCCGAGGCACCGCTGGGGGGGTGGCAGGCGACCCTGGGCCCGTGGGGCTTTCGCCGTGGGGTGCTGGTCCAGCCCAGCTTCTATGGCACCGACAACACCGCGCTGCTGCACACCCTGGCGCGGGCGGGCGGCACGCTGGTCGGCGTGGGCGCCGCGACCGACGAGGTGTCCGAACGGGCGCTCGATGCCCTGGCGCTCGCGGGCGTCAGGGCCTTGCGCTTTGCGCACCTGTCCACCGACGAGGCCCGGCGCATGCCGGGCCTGGTGCCCTTGACGGCGCTGCGTGGCCTGGCGCCTCGGCTGCGCGCCCGCGGCATGCATGTCGACCTGCTGACGGACAGCCGCCTCCTGCCGGACATCGAAGCCGAGCTGAAGGCAGCCGGCCTGCCGGTGGTGCTCGACCACATGGGGCGGGCCCCCGCCGCCCTGGGCGACACCCATGTCGGGATGGTGGCCATGCGGCGCCTGCTGGACCAGGGCTGGCTGTGGGTGAAGCTGTCGGGCGTGGCCAACGTGTCCGACCTGGCGCCCGCCTACGAGGACGCCCGGCGCATCCATGAGCGGCTGGTGTCGCACTGCCCGGAGCGGCTGGTGTGGGGCTCGGACTGGCCACACACCCGCCCGAAAGGCGCGGTGCCCAGCACCCAGGCCCTGTGGGATCACTTCCTGGCGTGGACCCCCGACCCGGCGCAGCAGCGACTCATCCTCCAGGCGAATCCCAACGCCCTCTACCGCCTTTGAGGCATCGGACGCCCACCTGCGCGGCAGGCGCCCCCTCGCGCCACGCCCGCCCCGGGGTCACCCCGGGGGGATCGGGTCACGTGTTGCCAGGCGCGCCGGACGGTGCCTGCGCGAGCAGCCCGTAGACCGGGTCGTGTGGCATCTGGGCGCCATTGGGTTGGCGCACGCCGAAGCGCTCGGCGTCGCTGCCGGCGGGCAGGGGCAGCTGGCGCAGCCAGTCGTAGGTCACGGTGCGTTGCGCCACGCGCCATTCGCCGTCGCGGCGCTCGAAGCGGTCGATGTAGCGCCCGGCCAGGAAGGTTTCCAGCGGCGCGCCCTGGGCGTCGACGTCGTTCTGGAAGGCCTGGAAGTAGCTCTCCACCGCGGCGCTGTCGCCGCGCAGATCGATCAGGATGTTGCCCAGGAAGTGCACCAGCCGGCCACCGCCCTGGAGCTTGGCCAGCGCCCAGTCGATGAAGCCGGCCGCCGAGCCCTGGTAGGGGCCGTGGCGGTCGGTGGCGTCGGGCCAGTAGGCCGAACGCAGCGCGGCCTCGTCGAGCCGGTCGATGCCCCGGCAGTAGCGGTACAGGCACTCGCGGATGGCCTCGCGGTCGGCCAGGGCCTGGACCTGGGCCTGCAGTTGGGCCAGGGTGGCCTCAGTGGGCGTGGGCATGCTCGGGCTCCTCGTGCGGCTGGGTGGCGGGTGGGCGCTTGACGATGACCGCGTCCAGGCAGACCGCGCCCTGGGCGCGCACCACCAGCGGGTTGATGTCGATGCTGGCCAGCTCGTCCTGGTGCGCCACGGCGAACTCGGACAGCCGGCACAGGGCGTCGACCAGCGCGGCCTCGTCGCAGGGCGGCGCGCCGCGCCAGCCGCGCAGCAGCGCCGAGGCGCGCACGCGCTCGACCAGGTCGCGCGCACGCGGCGGCGTCAGCGGGGCCGAGGCGAAGGCCACGTCCTTGAACAGCTCCACCGCCGTGCCACCCGATCCGTACATGACCATGGGGCCGAAGGTCGGGTCCATGTGCACGCCCAGGATGACCTCGACCCCGCCCTGGAGCATGGGCGCCAGCAGCACACCGTCCAGCCGCGCCTGCGGGCGGGCCGCGCGGGCGCGCGACATCAGGGTGTCGAAGGCGGCGCGCACGGCGTCGGCGTCGGTCAGATGGAGGATGACGCCACCGACCTCGGTCTTGTGCGGGATGTCGGGCGAGGCGATCTTGGCCACCACCGGGAAGCCCAGGGCCTGGGCCGCGCGGGCGGCCTCGTCGGCGCTGGTGCACAGGTGCTCGGGCAGCATGGGCAGGCCGGCGGCCGCCAGGGCCTGCTTGGCCGTGGCCTCGGTGTCGACCCGGCCCAGCGGCGTGGCGGCCGGCCGCACCGTGCCGGCTTCGTAGAGCGCACGCCGGCGCGTGGCCATGCGGGCGGCGGCGCCCAGCGCCACCACCGCGCGGCTGGGGTCGGCGAAGACCGGCATGCCCAGGGCTTCCAGCCGGGCGTTCACCTCGGGCACCGACAGCATGACCATCACCACGTCCTTGTCGGGGTGGCGCAGGCGCAGCGCGCCGAGTTCCTCGATGCTGGACGCGAAGCGCTGCGGCGACAGGCCCGAGTGCGCCAGGTAGGCGAACACCGTGCCGTAGGGGCCGTGGTTGAGCATGGCGTCGAGCGCACGCGTGACGCCGCTCTTGACCGAAGTCACCTGGGCCGTCATGTCCAGCGGGTTGGCGGCCACCGCAAAGGGCAGCACCTCGAGCGTGGCCGCCACGGCCGCGGGCGGCAGCGGCGACATGCTCAGACCCAGCTCGCCCGCGTGGTCGGCCATCAGCACGCCGATGCCGCCGGAGCCGGTGACCACGCCCATGTCGGCGTTGAGCGGCAGGCGGCCGGTGGTGGCGCACAGGTAGGCGATGTCCAGCATCTCCTCGATGGAGGCCGGGCGGTAGGCGCCACATTCGGCGAACACGGTGTCGAACACGGCGTCGTCGCCGGCCAGCGAGCCGGTGTGGGTGCTGGCGGCGGCGGCGCCCAGTTCGGTGCGGCCGACCTTCATCACCAGCACCGGCTTGCCGGCGCCGGCGGCCTTGAGCAGGGCGGCTCGCAGGCGCTGGCCATCGCGGCAGGATTCGAGCGCGGCGCAGATCACCCGCGTCTGCGGGTCCTCGGCCAGGTAGTCGATGGCCTCGGCGACGTCGACATCGGCCTCGTTGCCGGTGGCGATGATCTTGCTGAAGCCCAGGCCGCGCAACGTGGCCATGCCGTAGGCGCAGGAGCCGAAGGCGCCGCTCTGCGTGGCCAGCGAGATCACGCCGGGGCGCGGCTGCAGGCCGTTGAGGGCGGTGGAGAAGGTGGCGAAGAAGCGGGTGTCGACGTTGAGCAGGCCCAGCGAATTGGGGCCCACCATGCGCACGCCGGCGGCCTGGCACAGGGCCAGCAGGCGGTCCTGCAGGGCGCGGCCCTCGGGGCCCAGCTCGGCGAAGCCGGCGGTCAGCACCTGCACGCAGCGCACGCCCTTGCGGATGCAGTCACTCAGGGCCGCCTCGACGCCGGCCACCGGCACCGCGACGATGGCCTGGTCGACCGGGCCGGGGATGTCGAGCACGCTGGCGAAGGAGGGCAGGCCCTGGATCTGGGCGCCGCTCTTGTTGACCGGGTAGATGGGGGCGGCGAAACCCGACTCGATCAGGAAACGCAGCGGACGCCCGCCGATGCGTTCGGGGTCGGACGAGGCGCCGATGATGGCGACCGAGCTGGGAAAGAACAGGGGGTGGAGGCTGTGCATGGCGGGTTCCGTGGGGGTTCAGGCCTGCGCGGCCTCGGCCGTGCTGCGCTCGGCCAGCCAGTCCAGGCACTGGGTCTTGTCGCCGTACTGCAGGCTGTTCATGAGCACGTGGGTGGCCAGGCGGGCCACCAGCGTCTCCTGCGACATGCCCATGCCGCCGTGCAGCTGGATGGCGGACTCGGCCATGGCGCGGCTCACGCCGATCAGGTAGAGCTTGGTCAGCGCCACGTCGCGCGGGTAGCCCTTGGGCGCCAGCACCGTCTGCTCGATCAGCTGGCGCACCAGGCCATGGGCGTTTTCGTAGGCCACGTACATCTCCACCACCCGGTGGCGCAGCGCCTGGAAGGTGGCCAGCAGCACGCCGAACTGCATGCGGGTGTTGAGGTAGTCGATGGTCTGCTCGACCATGGCGCCTGCCGCGCCCACGGCCTGCACGCAGGTCAGCAAGGCGCCGGCCTGCTGGGCCAGCTCGGCCGCGCGCGACACCGGCGCGCCACGCGACAGCAGCTGGCCGTCGGCGGGCCGCAGGCCCTGGAATTCGATGTCGGCGGTGACGCGGCCATCGACGCCCCGGTACAGGCGCGCCAGCGGCAGCACGTCGGCCATGGGCAGCAGCAGCAGGGCCGGCGTGGCGTCGGCGCCTTCGCGCACGTTGAACAGCAGGTGGGTGGCCGGCTCGCTGAGGTCGGCGCCGGACAGGCGGCCGTGCAGCGTGCCGTCGGCGCGCAGCGCCAGGGCGCTGGCGGCGCCGGGCAGCAGGTGGCCGGTGTCCACCACCGGACACACCGAGGCATCGCCCACGGCCATGGCTTCGAGCAGACTGGCCACCGCCGGCTGCCCACCCAGGCCGGACAGCAGCAGCGGCGCCACGGCGCAGCGCGCGATGACCGGTGCCACGATGGCCTGGCGACCCAGCGCCTCGACGATGGCGGCGAGGTCGGCCAGCGTGCCGCCCACGCCGCCGGCGTCTTCGGCGATGAGCACGCCTTGCCAGCCGAGGTCCAGCATCTGGCGCCACTCGGGGCTGCTGAGCGTGCCGCCCGGGGGCGTGTCGGTGGCGCGGGGGCCGACGCTCTCGGCCAGGCGCAGGCCGGTGTCGTAGAGATCGCCCGGGAACATGGGAACAGGGGTAAAGGGCATGGTCAGGCTCCGAAAAGGTCGCGGGCAATCACGTTTTTCTGCACCTCGCTGGTTCCGCCGGCGATGGTACGGGACCGGTAGAACAGGTAGGTGTGGACGAGCTGGCGCTCGATCTCCAGGTCGTCGGCCCCGTTGGGCGCCGGCACCGCGGGCAGCAGGCGCGGCCCGAACTCGGGCGCCGAGAGGTCGTAGGCCAGGCTGGAGATCTGCTGCGACAGCTCGGAGCAGAACAGCTTGAGCGCAGAGGCCTTGGAGGCCGCCAGCGTGCCGTTCATTTCCTCGCGGATGGCGCTCAGCAGCATCTCGCGCGCGCCCTGCACCGCCGCCTGGGCGTGGTAGAGGCGCTCCAGCGCGCCATGCAGGCTGGCCGACGGGCCCGAGCGCAACAGGCGCGCCTGCAGCAGCTCATTGACCTGGTCGAGCTGGCGCGCCAGGCGCGGCACCGTGGCCGGCGACAGGCGCTCGCGGTCGAGCAGGAACTTGGCGCACTTCCAGCCGCCACCTTCCTCACCGATGCGGTTGGCCACCGGCACCCGCACCTCGTCGAGGAACACCTCGTTGACGTGGTGCCACTGGTCGATGGTGTGGATGGGGCGGATCTGGATGCCGGGGGTGTCCAGCGGCACCACCAGCAGGGTGATGCCGGACTGCTTGCGCGCGTCCACCGAGGTGCGCACCAGCGTGTACATCACGTCGGCCTCGTGGGCGTGCGAGGTCCAGATCTTCTGGCCGTTGATGACGTAGTCGTCGCCGTCGCGCACCGCGCTGGTCTTGAGCGAGGCGAGGTCGGAGCCGGCACCGGGTTCCGAATAGCCCTGGCACCACCACTCGCTGCCGTCGAGGATGCGCGGCAGGTAGCGGGCCTTCTGCTCCGGCGTGCCGAAGTGGGTGATCACCGGGCCGATGTGGCCCAGGCCGTGGTGGTACAGCGGCGGGCAGTCGAGTTCGGCGCTCACTTCCTCGAACAGGTAGCGCTGGCGCAGGTCCCAGCCGGTGCCGCCGTTCTCGCGCGTCCAGCCGGGGGCGCCCCAGCCCTGCGCATGCAGGCGGCGCTGCCATTCGGCGAATTCGGCGCGGCCCAGCTTCTGGTTGGAGCGCACCTTCTCGCGCAGTTCGCGCGGGCAGTTGGCCTCCATGAAGTTGACCAGGTCCTGGCGGAAGACCTCGTAGTACTGCGGGCTGCGCAGGGTCTCGGTCTCGCCGGCATCAAGGATCGATGTGTGGGTGTTCATGGTGTGGGCTTCAGTCGATGCGGATGTTGCGTTCGCGGATGATCGGACCCCAGTACGCCAGGTCGTGCTGGAGGTAGGCGGCGAATTCGGGCTGGGTCATGACACGCGGGTCCACCCCGGCCTTGCCCAGACCTTCGCGCACCTCGCGGGTTTCGAGCACGGCGCGCACGTCGGCCTGCAGCTTGAGCTGCAGCGCCTGCGGCGTGGCGGTGGGCACGAACATGCCGAACCAGCCACCGGCCGAGAACGTGGCCAGCGCCGGGATGCCTTGCTGGCTGATGGGCACCACGCCGGGGGCGCGCGCGTTGGGTGTCTGGCTGCCGATGCCCAGGGCCTTGAGCTTGCCGGTGGCCACGTGCTGCATGGTGGCCGGCGAGTCGAACAGCGCGTCGACCTGGCCGCCGACGAGGTCGTTGATGGCCGGGCCGTTGCCACGGTAGGGCACGTGCACGATCTGCAGGCCGGCCTGGCCGGCGAACATCTCGGCCGCGATGTGGGGGCTGGAGGCGTTGCCCGAGGAGGCGAAGCTCAGCTTGCCCGGGTTGGCCTTGCCGTAGGCGATCAGCTCGGCCACGCTGTTGACCGGCAGGCGCGCCGACACGTACAGGATGCTGGGCGACTCGGCCACCATGGCCAGGGGCGTCAGCGCCTTGGGGTCGTAGGGCAGGTTTTTCACCATCAGCTGGTTGCCGGTGTAGCCGAAGGCTGTCATCAGCAGGGTGTGGCCGTCGCCCGGCGCGCGCGCGGCCGCGCCCGTGCCGATGACGGTGCCGCCGCCGGCCCGGTTGTCCACCAGCACGTTCTGGCCCCACTTTTCGGCCAACACCGGCGCCACGACGCGCGCCAGGATGTCGGTCAGGCCACCGGCCGCATAGGGCACGATCAGGGTCACCGGCTTGGTGGGAAAGGCCGGTGGCGTCTGCGCCAGGGCGGCGCTGCCCATGCCCAGCGCCAGGGTGGCCAACAACAGGTGGCGGCGGTTTGTGGGTTGCATGTGTGTCTCCTTCAGGGTGGGATGTGCAAATTACTTTCCGACAGGTAAGTAAAATCGCACATCAAAAACGGGGTCCATCGGCAGCCCTGTGGCTCAGCGGGCGGGGGTGGGCGTGCGCAGGCCGCTCAGCACCACGTCCAGGTACTGCTCGATCACCTGGCGCGGCGACAGCGGTCCCTTGGGCGAATGCCAGCGGCTCAGCTGGTTGATGGTGGACAGCAGCAGGCGCCCGGCAATGGCCGGCTCCACCGGACGGAAGTCGCCGCTGCGTATGCCCTCGGCGATGCAGCTGCGCAGCAGTTTTTCGTACTCGTCTCGCTGGCTGACGGCGACCGAACGCGGGCCCGAGCCGCCCTCGTCCCAGAAGGCGTTGGAGCCGGCCACCCAGGCGTCGCGGGTGCGCTCGAAGACCTCGGCCGAGGTCAGCATGAAGGCGCGAACCTTCTCCACCGGCGTCTGGGCCTGGGCCACCGCCTCGCGCACCGCCTCGACCAGGGCCTTGGTCGATTCGAGCACGATCTGCTGGTACAGCGCTTCCTTGTTGGGGAAGTGGTAGTACAGCGCGGCCTTGGTGATCTGGGCCTCCTCGGCGATGTCGCGCAGCGAGGTGCCCTTGTAGCCTTGGCGGGCGAACAGGCGGCAGGCGATCTCCAGCAACTGCCCTTGCCGGTCGTCGACACGGACGCCGGTGCCGCCGCCCCGGGTGGCTTTCTTGATCGCTGCTGTGGTGGCCATGCTTGTCTCGCCTGTGGGTCCTTGCGCCGGTGTGGTCGGTGTCCGCCGCTTGTGCTGGCGTTATATCAAAGTCCCCGCGCTCAGCGGCCCACGTACACCGGCTCGCGTTTCTCCAGGAAGGCGCGTTGCGCTTCGCGCGAGTCCTCGGTCTTGGACAGGGCCACGGTGTTGCCCTGCTCGTAGCGGTAGGCGTCGCGCGAGGGCATGAGTTCGGTCATGCGCGCGGCTTCCTTGGCCAGGCGCAGCGCGATCGGGCTCTTGCCCGCCATCTCGCGGGCGATGTCCATCGCGTAGGGCATCAGTTCGCCCGCGGGCAGGCAGGCCTCGACCAGGCCCAGGCGGTACAGCTCCTGGGCCGTGACCTTCATGCCGGTGTAGAACATGCGGCGCGCGCGCGATCGGCCAAAGACCTTTTGCAGGAAGGTCACGCCGCCGGCCAGGCCGACGTTGATCTCGGGCATGGACACATAGGCTTCCTCGGCGGCGACCCAGATGTCGGCCGCCATCACCAGGCCAAAACCCGCGCCCATGGCCGGGCCGTTGATGGCGGCGATCACCGGCTTGCTGCACTCCACCACCGCGTAGTAGCTCTCGCGCACCAGGCGGTTGTGGCGGCCGTAGGCGCCGGGGGTGTCGCCCAGGTTGGGGCGCTCGCGGATGTCGGCGCCGGCCGAGAACACCTTGCCGGAACCGGTCAGCACCACCACCGCCACGTCGTCGCGATCCGACAGTTCGTCGAACACGGCGGTGATCTCGGCGCGCAGTTCGGCGTTCTGGGCGTTGACCGGGGGGCGGTTGAGGGTGACGGTGGCGATGCGCTGCTCGACATTGAGCAGCAAGGTCTTGTATTCCATGGTGTCTCCTGGGGTGGGGTGGGTCCGTGTGGGCTCTGTCGACCCTGTGGACAAAGAATACCTGCCGACCGGCAGGTAATCAAGTAATTATTCAGATGTGTGACGCAATATCACGTATGAGTTTTTTGGTCGCCGTCAGGGACGGACCAGGCCAAACTCCGCCGCCAGGGCCTTGTACTGCGCCACCTGGGCCTGGACCAGGCGGTCCAGTTCGGGGCCGGTGATCCAGGCGCGCTCCATGCCCACCGCGTTCCACTCGCGCGCCGCCAAGGGCCGCTCCATGGCCTTGCCCAGGGCATCGGTCCAGTCGCGCAGCTCGCGCTCGGACACCCCCGGCCCCATGTAGAGGCCGCGCACGATGGGCCACTGGAGGTCGATGCCCTGTTCCCTGGCGGTCGGCACGTTGGCCCAGCGCCCCGTGAGCCGCTCGCGGGACAACACCGCGAGCACCCGGATCGCTGCGCCCTGTTCCAGGTGGCGCCCCACCTCGGCCGCATCGCCCGCGACCACCTGCACGTGGTCGCCGGTCAGCGCGGTGAGCGCCTCGCCGCCGCCCTCGAAGGCGACAAAACGCATGGCCTTGTGGCTCAGGCCCGCGGCGCGCGCCAGCAGGGCGGTTTTCATCCAGTCCTGGCTGCCGATCGAGCCCCCCGCGCCGAACACCACCGTGCCGGGCTGGGTGCGCAGGGCGTCCAGCAGCTGGGCCAGGGTCTTGTAGGGGGCGTCGCGCCGCACGGCCACCACGCCGTGGTCCATGCCCAGCACCGCCAGCCAGCGCACGTCCTGTGGCTGGTAGGGGCCAAAACGCCCCTGGGCCAGGTTCAGCAGCGAGCCGGACGAAAAGGCCGTGACCGTGCGCCCGTCGGGCGGGCGCTGCGCCACCGTGGCCTTGAAGGCCAGGGCGCCAATGCCGCCGGGCTGGTAGACGATGCCCAGCGGCTGCCGCGTCTGCCCGGCGCGCTGCAGCAGGTCGCGCGTGAGCTGACAGGTCAGGTCGAAGCCTCCACCGGGCTTGGCCGGCGCCACGCAGCGCGCGCCGTCCAGGCCGGCGGCCGCGCCCACGCGGCAGCAGCCCACGAGCAGCAGCAACAGGGGCCAGCCGCGCTTCATCGTGGCCACCACAAGGTCACGCACAAGCCCACGCCGCCCGGCGCGGCCTGCACCTCGAGCCGGCCGCCGTGGCTTTCGATCACCGAGCGCGCGATGGCCATGCCCAGGCCCGAGCCGGTGCTGTGCCGCCCCTTGGCGAAACGCTCGCCGATGTGCTGGCGCAGGGCCGGCTCCAGGCCTTCGCCATCGTCCAGCACCTCCAGCCGGTGGCCCGTGGCATCGGCCGAGGCCTTGAGCGTGACCACGCCCTGCGCGCGGCCGTGCTGGATGGCGTTGTGTGCGAGGTTGAGCAGGGCCTGCCGGAGCAGGGCGGGGTCGCCTTCGCCGGCCACGGCCGGGTCGGGGACCTCCAGGCCAAAATCGACGCCACGTTCGCGCGCCAGCGGCAGCAGCTCCAGCGCCACCTGGCGGGCAAGGTCGCCGAGGTCGAAGCGCTCCCGGTGGACCGCCATGGTGTCGCTGCGGGCCAGGGTCAGCAGCTGGTTGGTGGCGCGTATGGCCTGGCCCAGGGCGTCCGACAGCGCGCGCAGGGCCGCCTCGCGCCGGGGCGTGTCGGTCTCGCGCAGGACGTAGTCGAGCTGCGCCCGCAACAGGGTCAATGGCGTGCGCAGCTGGTGCGAGGCGTCGTCGACAAAACCGCGCCGCTGGGCCATCAGCTGTTCGCTGCGCGCCAGCTGCTGGTTGACCGCGTCGACCAGCGGGCGGACGTCGCTGGGCAGGTCGGCGCTGGGCAGCGGCCGGACATCCTGCGCGTCGCGCGCGCGGGTCTGCGCGGCCAGGCGCGTGAGCGGCCGCAGCGCCATCCACAGCCCCAGGACCACGGCCAGGCCCATCACCGCCAGGAAGACGGCGTCGCGCAGCGCCGTGCGGCGCAGGAAGCTGGCGGTGAACTGCTCGCGCGACGCCGTGCTTTCCGCCACCTGTATCACCAGCTGCGCCTCGTCGGTCTGGTCCAGCCGGTGTTCCAGCGCCCGCATGACGGTGCCCACGCGCACGGTCTCGCCGAAGTAGACGGCGTCGTAGAACACCGGCTGGCCGGGCTTCAGGGGCACGGCGGGCAGGGGCAGGTCGGGGTGGCCGATCTCGACCAGGCCGTCGGCCGTGGCGACCCGGAAGTAGACGCTGCCGGTGGCCGTGAGCTGGAAGAACTCGAACAGGCGGTAGGGCAGTTCGACCGCCAGCCCGCCCGAGGCGGTGGAAACGTTGTTGTCCAGCGCCTTGATGGCGCCCAGCAGGGAGCGGTCGTAGGCGGCGTTGGCGGCGGCGGCGGCATCGGTGCGGGTCAGCCACAGGCTGGTGGCGGTGACCAGGGCCATCACCGGCAGCAGCAGCACCAGCAGCCGGAGCTTAAGGCTGGCCTGGCGGATCCGACTCCAGGACATAGCCCAGGCCCCTGTAGGTGTGGATGCGCACGCCGCTGTGCTCCAGGCGTTTGCGCAGGCGGTGCAGCAGCACGTCGATGGCGCTCGACAACACGTCCTCGTCGTCGCTGAAGATGCGCTCCATCACCTGCTGGCGCGACATCGGCTCGCCGCTGCGCTGGATCAGGGCCTTGAGCATGGCGTGTTCGCGCGGCGACAGGGACAGGGTGTCGTGGCCGAGCGAGAACTGCCGCGTCACGGCGTCGAACACCAGCGGACCGCAGGCCAGGCGGGGGTGCTCGCTGCCGCGCGCGCGCCGCACCAGGGCGGTCAGGCGGGCTTCCAGCTCGGCCAGCTCGAAGGGCTTGGGCAGGAAGTCGTCGGCCCCCAGGTTGAGCGTGTTGACGCGGTCGCTCAGCGAGTCGCGCGCGGTCAGCACCAGCACCGGCAGCCGGTGGTCCTGCTCGCGCAGCCGGCGCAGCACCTCGGTGCCGCTGCGCCCCGGCAGGCCCAGGTCCAGCACCAGCACGTCGTGGTCGGCGCTGGCCAGCGCCTGCTCGACCAGGCGGCCATCGTCGCGCCAGTCGACCCGGTGGCCACCTTGCTCCAGGGCCTTGCTCAGCCACTCGCCCAGCGCGGGTTCGTCTTCAGCCAACAGGATGTGCATGCGGGCCATTATGGTGGACCAGGGCCTGTTCACACTGTTTTCCCGAGGTGCGTTGCGAGTCAAAAAGGCCATGCGCAAGGCGCGAAACGCCGCCGGGGCATCCCCCCGGCAAGGCTTCGCAACGCGGCGCATGGCCTTTTTGGCCGCAACCCGAAGGGAATGGGGTGGAAACAGGGCCACTCGTTGTTGCGCTCCTAGGCCAGACGCTCAGTCTGGCCGTCGTCGCGCGCCTCGATTGGCGCTGTTTTCACCCCATTCGCACCCGGGAAAACAGTGTGAACAGGCCCTAGCTGTTGAAAGGCAATTGATAGGTTGGCGCGGGCAAGATGTCGGCCTTCAACACAACGGAGACAAGCCATGCACCCCACGACCCTCAGCCGACGCCAGCTGCTCCTGGCCGGCGCCACCTCCACCGCCGCCCTGTGGCTGCCCCAGGCGCGCGCCCAGGCCGGCTGGCCCAGCAAGCCGCTGCGCCTGGTGGTGCCCTTCGCGCCCGGCGGCAGCTCGGAGATCGTGGCCCGCGCCGTGGCCGGCGAGATGGCCAAGACCATCGGCCAGAACGTGTTCGTCGACAACAAGCCTGGCGCGGCCGGCAACATCGCCATGCAGGAAGTGGCCAACAGCAACGACGAACACACCCTGGTGCTGGGCCACATCGGCACGCTGGCGGTGAACCCCTACATCTTTCCCAAGCTGCCCTACGACGCCAACCGCGACTTCGCTCCCATCACCCTGCTGTCCAAGGTGCCCAGCCTCTACGTCGTGCACCCCGACCTGCCGGTGAAGAACCTCAAGGAATTCATCGCCTACGCCAAAAGCAAGCCGGGCCAGCTCAACTACGGCTCGGCCGGCAACGGCAGTGCCGGCCACCTGGCCTTCGAGTACCTCAAGATGGTGAGCGAGACCTTCATCGTGCACGTGCCCTACCGCGGCACCGGCCCCATGCTGACCGACCTGATGTCGGGCCGCCTGCAGGCCGCCTCGGTGGGCGCGCCGGCGCTGCTGGCCTTCATCAAGGCCGGCAAGCTGCGCTGCATCGCCACCGGCACCGCCCAGCGCCTGCCGCAGCTGCCCGACGTGCCCACGGTGGCCGAGCAGGGTTTCAAGGGCTTCGAGATGACCCAGTGGTACGGGCTGATGGCGCCGCGCAAGTGGCCGGCGGCCCACCTCGACAAGCTCGAGGCCGAGGCGATCAAGGCCGCGCGCGGCAGCGTGGTCAAGGACAAGCTGGCGCAGGAAACCGCGCTGGCGGTGGGCAGCACCGGCAAGGAGTTCGACGCCTTCATCAAGGCCGAGCAGGCGCGCTGGAAGCCGGTGATCGAGCGGGCGCAGATCAAACCCGAGGGCACGGGCTGAGCCGCGGCGGGCCACTCAGGGGCGGCACTAGAATGCTGCCCTTTTTGCCCGCGCGCAGCCCCATTCCATGAACATCACCGTCAGCGAAGAACTCCAGGCCTACATCGATCCGTTGACACCCGAGGAACACGACGCCCTGGAGCGCAGCCTGCTCGCCGAAGGCTGCCGCGACGCGCTGGTCCTGTGGGGCGACCTGCTCGTCGACGGGCACAACCGCTACGGCATCTGCCAGCGCCATGGCCTGCCGTTCCAGACCGTGCAGAACCCGCGTTTCCAGTCCCTGGAGGACGTGCACCTGTGGATGATCGACCAGCACCTGGGCCGGCGCAGCGTGTCGGATTTCCAGCGCGGCGTGCTGGCCCTGCGCAAGCGCGAGATCGTGTCCGAGCGGCGCCGCCGCGTGATCGAGGCCCTGCCCGTGGGCGCGCCATCCGATCTCTCCGACGAGCCGCCGCCGGCCCAGGCCCAGCCCGAAGCGATGGAGACCCGGCCGCTCAAGAGCCGCGAGGACATCGCCAAGGCCGCGCGGCTGAGCAGCAGCCAGGTGGTGATGATCGAGAAGATCCAGAAGCAGGCCGCGCCCGAGGTGGTGGCGGCGGTGAAGGCGGGCGCCATTTCCCTCAACGCGGCGGCGGCGGTGGCCGGCCTGCCCGAGGAAGAGCAGAAGGCCGCCGCATTGGCCGGCAAGGACGAACTCAAACAGGCGGCCAAGCGCGCCCGCGAGGCCAGGCGCAAGCCGAAGGAAGACGGCCGGGACACACCCGCGGCGCCCACGGCCGAGGTGGACGAGGTCCAGGCCCTGCGGCAGCGGGTGGCCGAGCTGAGCGCCGAGAACGCCGCCCTGCGCCGGCAGGTGGCGGAGCTGCGGGGCGGCTGAGTTCAGCCCTCCACGCTCACGCAGACCAGGCCGCCGGGCGCCGGCGCCTCTTCGGGCCACTGGCCGGCGTGGGCGATGGGCGCCGGGCCGTGCCGCGCCAGGTAGGCCACCGCGCGGATCACACCGGCGTGGGTGACCCAGACCGCCTCGCCGCCGGGGCCGAAGGCGGCGCGCTGGTCGGCCAGGGCGGCGGCCACGCGCGCGATCACCTGCTGCGTGCTCTCCGCGCCGCCGAAGCGGTGGTGGGCGAAGTCGGCCAGCCAGTCGTCGAAGGCCGCGCGCGGGATGGCTTGCCAGGCCTGGCCTTCCCAGCGGCCGAAGTCCATCTCGTTGAGTCGGACGTCGGTGCGGGGCGGGCCGAGGTCCGGCCGCAGCGCGTGCAGCCGGTCGGCCAGCTGCCGCGCCCGGCCCAGGCCCGAGACCCACAGCGGCAGGCCGGCCGGCACACACAGGGCGGCGGCGCGCGCGGCGGCGTCGGTGTGGCCGGCGTGGGCTGGCAGGTCGCTGGCGCCGTAGCACAGGCCGGGGGCGGCCAGCACCTGCGCGTGGCGCAGCAGCCAGAGTTTCATGTGGGCAGGCCCAGCGCCAGGCCCAGGTAGAAACCGAGTTCGCACACCTGCTGCGTGGCGCCCAGGCCGTCGCCGGTGAAACCCTGCAGCCGCCGCCGCAGCAGGCGTGCCATCCAGGCCAGGCCCAGCAGCGCGCCCAGCAGCGCCTGCCACCAGGGCGCGGCCGGTTGCCACCAGGCCAGCCCCGCCATCGCCGGCAGCCACCACAGGCAGGCCCGCGCCAGGCCCGCCCGGTCCAGCGCATCGGCCAGCGGCTTGGACTTGGAGCGCGCCGTGTCGCCCACGTGGGGCAGGGTGTGGACCAGCCACAGCGGCAGCAGGCGCGCGCTGACGTGGGCCCCGAACAGCGCCGCGCCCGCCAGCGCCGGGCTGTGCTGCGCCAGCAGCGCCAGCAGCGCGACCTTGGCCAGCAGCGCCAGCACCAGGGCCAGCGCGCCGTAGCTGCCGATGCGCGAGTCCTTCATGATGTCCAGCGCCCGCTCGCGCTCCAGGCTGCCGCCCAGGCCGTCGGCGAGGTCGGCCAGGCCGTCCTCGTGGAAGGCGCCGGTCAGCAGCACGCTGAAGACAGTGCTCAGCGCGGCCGCCACCCAGGGGCTGGCGGGCAGCGGCGGCAGGGCCCACGACAGCAGCAGGAACACCGCCGCGCTCAAGCCCCCCACCACCCAGCCCACCCCGGGAAAGTGCACCGCGCTGGCGCGCAGCATGGCGGGGCTGAAACCCACCCAGCGCGCCAGCCGCCCCGTCACCGGGATGCGGGTGAAGAACTGCAGGGCCAGCAGGAAGTGCCGCAGCGCCTGTGTCATGGCGCCGCGGTGTCGGTGGCGCTGCGGTCCACGCCGGCGGATTCGAAGCTGGCCATCTCGCGCAGGATGGCGCAGGCCGACACCAGCAGCGGCCAGGCCAGCGCCGCGCCCGAGCCCTCGCCGAGCCGCAGGCCCAGGTCCAGCAGCGGCTCGGCCCGCAGGTGGGCCAGCATCAGCGCATGGCCCGGCTCGCCCGAGCGGTGGGCGAACACGCAGCAGGGCAGCACCTGCCCGTCCAGCTGGCTGGCCACCAGCACCGTCGCGCTGGCGATGAAGCCGTCGACCACGATCACGCGGCGCTCGCGCGCCGCCTGCAACACCGCGCCCACCATGGTCGCGATCTCGAAACCCCCGAAGGCGGCCAGCGCCTGCAACGCCGTCAGGGCCTGCGGGTGGCGGGCCAGCACCTGTTGCAGGATGGCGGTCTTGCGCGCCACGCCGGCCGTGTCCAGCCCGGTGCCGGCGCCGGTCACGCGGGCGATGCCCAGCCCGGCCAGGCGGGCCAGCAGCAGCGAGGCGGCCGAGGTGTTGCCTATGCCCATCTCGCCCAGCAGCAGCACGTTGCCGGGCAGGCCCCGCACCACGTCGCGGCCGTTGGCCAGCGCGGCCTCGCACTGGGCCGCGCTCATGGCCGGGCCGTCCAGCGCGTCGGCGGTGCCGGGCGCGACCTTGCGCGACAGTAGGCCGGCGCGGGGCGCGAAGTCGTGGCGCACGCCGCAGTCCACCACGGTGAGCGCGATGCCGTGCTGGCGCGCCAGCACGCTCACCGCCGCGCCGCCGGCCAGGAAGTTCTCCACCATCTGCCAGGTGACGTCGCTCGGGTAGGCCGACACGCCGCGCGCCGCCAGGCCGTGGTCGCCCGCGAACACCACCAGCTGCGGCGCCTGCAGCGCCGGCGATTCGGTGCCTAGGATCAGGCCCAGCTGCAGGGCCAGGGCTTCGAGCCGGCCCAGCGAGCCCAGGGGTTTGGTCTTGTTGTCCAGGCGGGACTGGAGTTGTTGGGCGAGGTTCATGGCTGTGGGTCGAGTGCTTGGTGAAGGGCCGCTTGCGCGGCGGGAGGCTGGACGCTGAGCCGCCAGTGGCCGCCCAGTCCCAGGTTGTCGGTGGGCCGCAGCTTGATGCCCTGGCGGCGCAGGGCGTTGCCGTCCAGGGGCCGGGGCGGGCGGGCGCAGAAGTAGGGTGTGTCGCTGGGCAGGCAGGTCCAGCCCAGCGATTGCAGCAGGGCGGTCTGCCCGGCCTTCCAGGCGCGCAGCTGGGCGCGGCTGCCGTGCAGCCAGTCCTGGGTGTCGGCGCGGGTCCAGGCCAGCAGCAAGGCCACGGCGTGGGCTCCCAGCGGCCAGGAGGCGGCCATGTCGGCCAGTTCGGCCGCCACCGCCGTGGCGCCGGGCGGCGCGATGGCGTAGGCGCCGCGCACGCCCGTCAGGCCCAGCGCCTTGTTGGGCGACCAGAGCTGCCAGGCCTGGTCGCACTGCGCGGGCGAGGGCGGCGAGCCGCTCAGGCGCAAGGGCTCGTAGGCGCGGTCGAGCGCCAGCACGCGGGCCTGGCACAGGCTGGCCCAGGGCGTGGGCTCGGCCACGCCGCGCGGGCTGCTGGGCGCGCAGCACCAGGCCAGGTCGGCCTCGGCGGGCGTGGCCACGCGGGTCAGGCGCCACTGGGTGGCCGCGTGGGCGTAGTCGCCGTAGGCCGGCGTGGGCAGCCACACCCGGCGCCCGCCACCGCGCGCCACCCAGGCCGTGAGGCGGGCGATGAGTTCGCTGCTGCCCGTGCCCAGCACCAGGCGCTCTTCGGCCACGCCGTGCAGGCGCGCCAGAGCGGCGCGTAGTTCGGTGTAGCCGGGATCGGGGTAGCGGCTGGCATCGGACGCCTGCACCGCCCGCCAGGCCTGGGGGCAGGGGCCGCAGGCGTTGCTGTTGGTGGAAAAGTCCCAGCGCGGCACACCGGCCGCGTCGGGGCCGCCGTGGGCGCGGCTCATGGCCACAGCCCCCACGCGAGCCACAGCAGCGCCCCCGCGCACAGCGTGTGCAGCGCGCGCGTGGCGCGGGCGATGGCGCGGCCGGTGTCGGCGCGTTCGGGCGCGCGGCCGCCGGCGTTCAAGGTGTAGACGCCGGGCTTGCCCAGGCGCAGGCCCAGGCCCAGCGCCATGGCGGCCATGGGCCAGCCGCTGTTGGGCGAGGGGGTGCGGCGCGCCTCCCTGGGCAGGTGCCGCAGCCGCCGCCATGGCCCCCACGGCCCCAGCAGCAGGGCGGTCAGGCGCGCCGGCACCCAGGACAGCACGTCGTCGGCGCGCGCCGCCCACTTGCCGGCCCAGGTCCAGTCGCGGCCCTGGCGTTCGCCCAGGTAGCCCCACATCGCGTCGGCGGTGTTGGCGAAGCGGTAGAGCGCGGCGCCCGGCAGGCCGGCCAGCGCGAACCAGAACAGCGGCGCCACCACCGAGTCGTTGAGGTTCTCGGCCAGCGATTCGATGGCGCTCTCGCGCACCTGGGCCTCGCTCAGCGTGGCCACGTCGCGGCTGACCAGCCAGGCCAGGCGCGCGCGGCCGGCGTCCAGCGATTCGGCCAGGGCCGCGTCCACCGCGCCCACCTCCTCGCGCAGCAGGCGCCAGGCCAGCAGGGGCTTGAGCAGCAGGCCCAGCAGCAGGGCCTGCCACGGCGGGCGCAGGCCGGCCATCGCGGCCGCGGCGGCCAGCGCCAGGGCCGCCACCACGGCGGCGCCCACGCACCAGCCCAGCGCGCCGCGCCCGAACTCGGCCCAGGGCCGTGGCGGCTCACCGGCCGCGCGCGACACCCGCCGCCCGACCCGGCCCAGGTAGTGCCCCATGCCGACCACCGGGTGCCAGCGCGCCGGCGGCTCGCCGAAGGCGCGGTCCAGCGCCAGCGCGAACAGCACCGCGGCGGCGGGCACGGTGGTGCCGGGGGCGGGCCAATCCCAGGGGTTCATGGCGGGCTCAGGCCTGGGGCAGGGGCGCCGGCAGGCGGCACAGGATGCCCTTGCGCAGCAGCGGCGGGCGGGCGTTGCGCTCCAGCTGGCCGTCGGGCGCGTGGTGGTGCAGCACCGCGCAGTCCAGCAGTTGCCGGGCCGTGTCGGGCGCGGGCGCCAGGTCGCCGAACTGGTAGCTGTGCTTGCCGGGCGCCTGGAAGGCCACGGTGCAGGCGCGCCCGCAGCCGGCCGTGCAGGCCACGCCGCGCACGCGCACCGCCGCCCAGCCGGGTTCGTAGCCCAGGGCCTGTTCGGCCAGCACGGCCTCGAACAGCAGCTCGCCGGCGGCGCGCTGCTCGCGGGGGTGGCCGGCGGGGCGGCAGGTGGTGCAGATGATGAGTTCGGTCATGGGATGGGGGGAAAAGGGGCCCGGGGCAGGGCCGGCTGGCGCAGCTCGGCGCCCCAGCGCCGGGCCCAGTCGGCGCAGCGGCCAATGGGGTGTTGCGGGTCGTCGAAGTCCACCACCACGATGTGGTCGGCGGCGGCGGGCGCGTGGGCCTGCTCCAGGCTGCGGCCATCGCTCAGCAGCCACAGCTGGCGCGGCCCGGGGCCGCTGCGGCGCCGGTGCGCCAGCAGCAGCTGCTGGGCCTGTTCCAGGCAGGCGGCCAGGGGCGTGCCGCCGCCGCTGCCCAGCGGGCGCACGCGGCCGATGGCGGCCCGCCGCGCCGGCCCCGGCGCCAGCAGCAATTGCACGCCCTGGCCGCCAAAGACCAGCAGCGCCACCTGGTCGCCGGCCCGGGTGGCCTCGTCGATCAGCCGGGCGGCGAAGGCCTTGGCCCCGGCCAGCCGGCCCTGCCGCAGCATCGAGCCCGAGACGTCGAGCGCGATCAGGTGCAGCCGCGCCTCCTGCTGCGGCCGGGCCCGCCAGCGCAGGTGTTCGTGCTGCAGGCGCCCGGCGCCCCGGGCGGCCAGGGTGGGCAGCCAGTCGATGCCGGCGGCGGCGCGGCCGGTGCGCGCCTGCGTGGGCGGCGGCGGGCGCTGCGGCAGGGCCCGTGGCTGGGGGGGCCACCGCCGGCCGCCGGGCGCCAGGGGCGCGCGGCCGTCGGGGTGGCTCATGCTTTTTTTGGGGACCAGCCCCCCGTGTGGCCCGGTCGCGCCATGCCCTGGGGCTCGGGGGGCAGGGCGCCCCAGTCGCCGTCGCCGCCCGGGGGGGCGCCGTGATCGGGGGTGCGTGGGGGTGGTGTGTGCGGGGTGCCGCCGTGGGGGGGGGGGGGCGCCGGGCCGCCGCCGGCGGGGGGGGGGGGGGGGGGGGGGGGGGGGG